>CAZXYJ010000017.1:6898-14006 GCA_964644925.1 uncultured Halobacteria archaeon
ACCTCATAACTCACACCTCCCTTCCCACCTCCCTTTTGGCTTACAGGTCTTATAGGCACGATATAAGGTCTTCCACGCTTTTTTTCCACTTCTGACTCCACGCCGTAAACGTGTTTTATATTCTCAGGAGTTAATACTGAAGAAGGAGTGCCAGCAGCAAAAATCGTACCGCCGTTCATCATTATTATCCTGTCTGCGTATCTAGAGCCAAGATTAAGGTCATGGATAGCCATAATCGCTGATATGTTTTTCTCACGCACGACGTTCTTTATGATGTCCATTACTTCAAGCTGGTGTCTGATGTCAAGATTAGAAGTGGGCTCATCGAGCAGAAGGACATCAGGCTCTTGAGTGAGCGCACAAGCGATAAATACTTTCTGCTGCTGACCACCGCTGAGCTCATTGATATCACGCATGGCGAGGTCTTCGATGTTCAACATCTGTAGCGTCTCTAAAACTAGTTCAGTGTCTTCTTCGCTGCTTTTCCAATTGAGATGAGGGCGTCTGCCCATGAGAACGGTATCGAAGACCGTAGCAGGGAATATTTGTGAAGAGCTTTGCGGGATATATCCCACTTTTTTGGCGAGTTCCATTCTGCTCATCTTTTTTATATCTTCCCCATCAAGCAAAATACACCCCTTCTGAGGACTCAGAATTCTATCTATACACCTCAGCAGGGTAGATTTTCCTGCTCCATTTGGACCCACCACGCCTAACATCTCCGATGCGGCAAGCTCCAGGCATATATCCTTGAGTACAAGCACGCTTTCATAACTGAACTCCACTTCTTTTACTTTTAGTTTCATCTTACCAATATTCCTTCCTTTTTCTCATTATAAGGTATAAAAACAAAGGACCACCCATGAGGTATGTCACTATTCCTACCGGGAGGATTACAGGTGCGATGATTGTTCTTGCAATGGTATCAGCACCAAGCAAAAGGGCGGCACCGAAAAGCCCAGAAGCAGGAATTAAAAACCTGTTATCTCCACCTATAACCATGCGGCACATGTGCGGGGCAACTAATCCTATAAATCCGATGGTTCCGGTAAAGCACACAATGCCTGCGGTCATCAAAGAAGCAATCATCATTACAAAGATTCTGGTTCGCTCGACATTAACGCCGAGGCTTTTTGCCCTCTCATCTCCAGCACCCATTACATTTACGTCCCACGACTTCCACATAAGCGGGATAACGCAGCCTATAAGCACGATAGAAACAAGTGAAATGGCTTCCCATTCCGAAGCTCTTCCACCAAGACTTCCAATAATCCAGAAGTATGCTTCTTTTACCTCCTCCGGTTCAGAAAATAACATTAGTATGTATGTTAATGCACTAAAAATGTATAGCAACGCAATACCAGCGAGAATCATTGTTTCAGGCGTAGCTCTTTTGTAGCGTGATAATCCGAGAATGATAAATGTGGGGATTAGAGAGAAGATGAATGCATTTCCTATGATGAGATACTCACCAACGACAAGCCCGGTACCGAAGCAAATAGCAAGAGTGGCACCAAATCCCGCGCCTGAAGCGATACCAATGGTAAAAGGGCTTGCAAGGGGATTTCTTAAAATGCCTTGCATCATCGTCCCCGCAATTGCAAGTCATATTCCTGCAAAAATTCCCATTATGATACGTGGTAATCTCAAGTTCCAAACTACAATCTCTTCAGTTGTAAAATATGTATCGAAGAATTCTTTAAAGCCATGAGAGGTGATAAAATCAGCATATTGAAAAATCTTAGGAATACCCTGCCATATTATTGAATAGACCTCTATGACTGTGAGTGAATAAGAACCAAGGGTAACAGCTATACCTGCAATAATAAATATTAGGATGAGGGAAAAGAGAATAAAGAGAATCTTCCTTCCGATGAATTTTTTGTACTGCTCTTTTATCTCTGCGCTCTTTGTTTCTATTGCCGTTATTGCTTCGGTGCTTGACGCCATGTTTTTATCTTGGTCCTCCTTGCCAATAGTAGACATAAATATTTTTTTCACCCCCCTCTTGTTAATTCTTTCTTCTAAATAACATTTGATGCGTAACATATCAATATAGGTTTATATAATTTAAAATTCTATCTGTGGTTATTAAAACAAATAGGAGGACAGAACCTATTGGAAAATTCTATTGAAACGTATGACCTAACGAAGAAGTTCGCTATGCAAAAAGGATTTACCGACTTTCTCATGCATCCCTTCGAGAGAGATGAGATAACGGCGGTAGAGAAGGTGGACATAAAGATCGGAAGGGGGGAATTGTTTGGCGTCCTCGGACCAAACGGAGCGGGCAAGACCACGCTAATAAAGTTATTATGCACGCTGATTTTACCCACGGAAGGAACCGCATACGTAAACGGGTATAACATCGCAGAAGAAAGTGGAAAAGTCCGGAAATCTATTGGTTTTATCACTGCCGATGAACGAAGTTTCTACTGGCGACTCACCGGGCAACAGAACCTTAAATTTTTCGCTTCTCTTCATAATTTTTATTCTTATGATGCACAAAAAAGGGTGGATGAGCTATTAGATATTGTTGGTCTAAAACATAGAGCAGATGATAGATTTTTAAGTTATTCTGCAGGAATGAAACAACGAATGGCGATTGCACGTGGATTGCTGAACGACCCGGAAGTTGTGTTTATGGACGAGCCAACCAAGGGTTTGGACCCCGGTGCGGCACAGAATTTAAGAGGATTTATTAAAAAGCATATTGTAAAGGAGCAGGGAAAAACCGTTTTTTTATCCACTCACCACCTTGGCGAGGCAGAGCAATTATGCGACAGGATTGCGATTATTGACGAGGGCGAAATAAGGGTAATTGGAAGTCCGGAAGAGCTGAAAAGTGCGTTGGACAAAACCAACCCCACATTGGATGACGCGTTTTTACATTACACGGGCAAAGAGTTCAAAGAAGAAGGAACACCAAAACATCCTTACTTAGGACATAGAAGGATGATGCATGGAGGACATGGAAGGCTTGGAGGGATGATGCATTGAGCGAGAATAGGAGGAATAAGATGAGTATGGAGATACACAAAAAAGCGTTTTCCTTTATAAAAAGGGACTTGATACTTGCAACCAGTTATAAATTCGACTTCTTCATACGACTGTTCTTCATGTTCTTCTCGATTTTGACCTTCTATTTTATTGCCAAGCTGATTGGAGGTGCAGGGGCGCAATATCTTGAACCATACGGGGGAGATTATTTCTCCTTTGTGCTGATAGGCATAGCCTTTTCAGGGTATCTGATGACGGCACTGAGGGGCTTTTCGGAAAGCATTCGCGGTGAGCAGATGATGGGCACGTTAGAAGCGATGCTTGTAACCCCGACCAACACCTCAACAATAATTACTTTATCTTCGCTCTGGAGTTTTATCTTTACTTCTTTTAGAGTGCTACTATATCTTTTGATTGGTGTCTTCTTGCTGGGTGTGGATATGAGCGATGCAAATCTGTTTGCTGCTATGATTATTCTCATTCTGACAATTATAAGTTTCAGCAGTATTGGCATACTCTCTGCAAGTTTCATTATGATACTCAAACGAGGTGACCCGATAAACATGTTATTTATGAGCACATCAGAACTCTTTGGTGGCGTGCTTTTTCCGATTGCCGTTTTACCGGGGTGGCTGCAAAATGTTTCGCATATTTTGCCGATTACATATTCGCTGAGCGGGATGCGACATGCGCTTCTGCAGGGATACTCGCTGCATGCCCTTGCTCCGGATATAATTGCACTGGTGGTATTCTCAATTGTGCTGCTGCCGCTGGCTTTATTGGCGTTTAGGTATGCGGTAAAAAAAGCGAAGGTGGATGGAACTCTCGTTCAGTATTAGCCCACGAGCAATTTCTAATCGGCGCTGCATTCCGCCGGAATAAAATTTAACAAAGACATTTGCTCTGTTTTTATTGCACATTCCATTTTTTCTAAATTCTTAAAAATATCCTCGGGATAGGTGTATCCATACTCTTTTGGTACCTTCAATTCCTCATAAACTTTTGGCGTGATTATTATGTCGTGTTTTCCTGAAAATAGCCTTTTAATTAACCCTATTATTTCTGCTTTAGCCAACACGCTAGCGAAATCCGTATCCAAGATTATCATAACATCTCAAGATATTTAATCTCTTCTTCCAGCTCTTTTTCAGTAGGGCTTGCAGTCCTGATCCTGATGCCACGGTCTACTAACACTTCTTTAAAGCTTTCAAAGTCCATGCCAGCAATCTCTGCTGCTCTTACAAGAGAGACGCGCCCACGCCTGTACATCTCTATGCCAATCAATGTCTTCTTTTCAGGCTTGTTTTCTAAAAAAACACGAAATGCATCTTTTACTAAATCGCTTCTTGAAGCATATTCTCCGGATTCTACCAGAACCTCAATTTCCTCATTCATCGCCGGTGGCAGGCTTAAAGATGTTATCACTTTTTCCATACTAATCAAAAATAATAACTGTACTGAGTATATAAATATTATAACCCCACCCTAATTTAACTTAAGTTTTTCTCATCTCCTTTCGTTTTTAAACGCAGGGAGGAGGAAATAAAAAATTTCCCCCCAACAAACTTTGTATATTCGTCTTTTTCTTTTATCTCCGCATCAGGTCTCTACCATCATCTCACGCTTCTCTCTTTAATTCTTCGATTCTCTGCTCTATTTCAGTAAGTTTATCCTGCATCCCTTCCTTCCAGTGCTCTAAGGTCTCAAGCTCTTTTTCTTTGGTTAGAGGCTGCTGCCCGTGTTCGTGGTGTTCATGCATGTGGTAGTGGGGATAGTAGGGTGCATGTTCGTGCCCTATATGTTCGTGTTCATGCCCATGTCCATATTCACACATTCTTTTTCATATCACTTCCTTTTCTTCTTAACCCCAGCCCCTCCATGGGATGAATGCTTTGCACCATGCGAGGGACATGTTTTCTTTTTTCTATATAAATAATATGAAGTATAATGGTATCCTCTCCAAATTGATTGGCAATGGAGTGAAGATATACTACTTCACAGTTACCCCCTGGTTGAACATACTATTCAGTCATACACGGATAATCAATATTCTACTGCACTACGCGATATTTTCTGGAGAATATACCACGCCCAACACACCGCCTTCACCCTAACCCATATCGTAGTCTTTCTCGGGAAACCTCTTTGCCCTAATCAGTTCCGCCAACGAAGGCAAGCAAAAACGTTTACTGACTCGATCATAGATATACGCATACGCACTCACACCTAACTTCTTCGCCGTCTGAACGATCGTCAAAAAGGTATCATTTGCCTTTGTACCGTCTTCGGTCATGGTATGCAGGCTCACGTCACGCTTGCGAACCTGCGCTCTCGCACCCAATTCCGCATCGTTGTTGTGTAAAGGAAGTTCCGGGTGTTTCAACACCATTAGAAGCTCCGACTTCTTATCCTTACTCTTTGCAATCCGCTCATCCAGAGCAGGATACCCCGTTTTGGAGGAAAACAATTGATCAAATTCTGCCGATAGTGCTTCAGCTTCCTCGTGAGGCGAATTTTCCCCGAACTCAAAGAGTTCCTGGTAATAGTTCCAGTAAGTGCTCCGAAATTTATCGAGTTTTTCGCCGTGCACCGGCACCACAGGGCGCAACTTCTTGTAGTTCCGTCCGTCATGAACCCAGCACAGCGCTTGCTCGCGGGTAAGCAGCTTGTATTGGGGTGCATCATCGCTCAAAAGGACATCCACTACGGGAAAGTCCGTTTGCTGGTGGTATGCGGCAATGGCAGCCGCTTCCATAATCCTTGTCCTTCTGATTTTCCCCTTACCCGGATCTGGGAAGATACCTGCAAACAGTTGCTGCATCTGCATTTCATCCAGCATTTTACCAAAAACCCGCTCTCGTAATTGTGCAACCAATTTTTTAGACAGTTTGAATCCTTCCAACAGGTTGAAAGCTTCTTCATTGAACCAATAACTCCTTGCTTTGCCGTCTGGATCGCCTCGCAGGATATCGAGAATGGTAAGACGGTCTTTGTGAGGAGCCGTGAAGTACGCGGTGTAATAGGGATTGCAAACGATCTGAGTATAGTGGTTCACCCCATGGACTCTGGAACAGGTATCGTCAATCTGTTGGTAATCAGTAGAGAGCAGCCCAGCCAGGAAAATATCCGCCTTCTCCTGATGGAACAGTTCATTGTCCTTTGTAATAATGCGGGAAATCGTCGCTGGAGAGATGTAAATCCCGAAGTTGTCGAAAAACTCGTGTATCTTTGGCTCTGACACGTTAGCAACGTGTTTAAGCGTGCAAACCAGAGATTTCACACCGGGTCCGAATTCTCCTTCAATCTCAGGCGGTAATTTCCCCATGTATGTCTTGTGTTGGGATGGGGAGTAGTAAATCTCTTTCTTATATTCAACATTATCCGTTTTGATGACGATTTCCTGAACAACCACATTCTCGTACCCTTTGAACTCCGCATCGTCCGGCAGAATGCTCTTATCTACCTTGCACACCTCGCTACGGTCTATTTTTATCTTATATTTCTTCGCTTTTGATTTCTTCTTTTTGAGGATATTTTTGGTTTTTCTTTCTTCTTCTGAAGAGAAGTCTTCGTTCGGTTTCTTCCTGGAGGGTTTAGTGTCTGGTTTAGCTTGCTCTCCTTTCAGTAGATTGATTGCATCCCGTAACTTCTGGTTTTCCGCTTTTAATTTTTCATTATCCTCGTACAATTGTTCAATGAGCTGGAGCAGGATGCGGAAGGCTTCTGCCAATCGTTCATCCGCAATTTCATCAGGGCGGATATTTAGAGCCTTTAATGCTTCTGTGATCTGTGATCGGTTCATGGGAATACCTTTTACTCTCCCGACATATATATTCCAGTAGAAATTGAGGTATAATAAAACTTTTGTGTATGTATGGCATCTGTCAAAAATGATAGCATTATCGATGATTCTGCATATTTGCAATTTTTGAGTTCCCCTTTAATTTGAAGAGGATACGTATAATGTTTGAAGTATAATTATGTTAAGTTAAAATTTCCTTCTTTCAAAAACCTTAGGCTATGAACGATAAATGCAAACAGTAGAGTAGATTAGAGCACAATCAAGTGATTACCTTCTTCTTAAAAAGATGCAAACCTATCAAAAACA
>CAZXYJ010000018.1:0-11997 GCA_964644925.1 uncultured Halobacteria archaeon
AAAATCCTGATTATCCGCGTTCATCTGCGTCCGATTATCAAAAATTATTCTTTCTGGTGCCTCTGCGTTCTCCGTGTGCTCTGCGGTGAAATTCAAGGATTTAGCAATTTCACTATAAAATTCGACCGTGCCGTTTCATCTGTGTTAATCTGCGTAATCGGTGGTTAATAATTTTTGATTGCTCTGTTTTTCTCCTGCAGAATTCTCAACGCCTCTTTTTCCCTGCTACCGCCGCACTTTTCTACAATACGTGCATAAAGCGCCATCAGTTTTTCACGTTCCGCCCGGTCTCGCTCGTCCTCCGTTATATCGTATCTCGTTGCAATGATAGCAGCTTCTATCACGGCGTTAAGCCCGCGGTTTATCGCTTTCACCTCTTTACGGTTTGTTTTTACTGCGAGGGGCGTCAGTTGAAAAAGAAAATTTCCGGATTCACTTTTTTTCTCGCTAAAAGCACAGTCGAACAGTATCCACGAATTCGCTTCTTTTAGCACCGGGAAGCCGTAGAATAGCGAGAACTGGGTTTCAGTCAGGGGTTCAAATGCGGCTTTTACAAATAATACTGCGTCGTTCGTCACATTCGCCGCTAATTTGTTCGTTTCCTGCACGTTAGAAAGCGTTTTTGAAGTTTTGTATAGCCTCACAAAATAGTTGTTCTCGTTCTCATCTTTGTCTTTGCTATTGTTATTATTGGTTGCCGTTATTATTCCGATAGGCGCTGCATTGGGCTCTCCAGAAACGGACTGCGTGGTGACGATTACTTCTGAGATGCCTTCGCCGATTCCTGCTTCTTTCAGGTGCATTGTTCTAACAAAATTTTCAATTTAAAGTTAATGTTTTATATTATCAAATAGATGAGAGGTAAAAGTGAACTTGACAAATATTGTTGATACATTAATAAAGGATATTAAGGAACGACTGACGTTCGATGGCAAGAATAGAGTTTTTGAAGAAGGTAAGGAACTCAGTTCCGAATTTATGATAGAGAAGGTGGAGCCAGAAGCGTTTACAAGGGGATTCTTGATTGATAAAATTCTCGATGCGTTAGGGTTGGAGAAACTGCCTGAAAGATTTGAAGAGGAAGGGTTGAAAACGAATTTTCTCAGGGTTGTTGGATCATATCTGAAGAATATTGCGGGTTTGGAAGCGGGTGAAGAGAAGTTGCGAGTGGTAAAAGAAGTTGTTAGGGGGGTTTGAGGGAATTACGATGAAAAGTAAAGAAAAAAAAATTGGTATAGCATAAAGAAGAAGTTTTTAAGTGAAAAAGATAAGAAAAAATACTATATACTCGACGTACCGGATTGGATATTCATAGGTTACGTTGTTTTGTTCTATTTTATCGCATTTTTCCTAATCATAAAATACCTATTCGGTCTAAAAGTAGCTTTTCCATTTTTGTTACTACCTCCTTTATTTCTGGGTATTTTTGTCTTTTACTTCTTACTCCCGGCGAGATTATTCATCTTTCTAATTACTCATTCAATACTTTCGGTATATCTCGGAAAAGTAAAGAAAAATACCCCATCGAGAACAGTTATTGTGATAGGCAAATGTGAATACAAATCGCCAAGATTTTGGTTTTCTCCAAACTATGATTTAGATTTTTTATTTTTAATAGAATATCTGAAATTAAAAAATGGAAATTTTTCCATTTATAAAAACGTAGATGTAAAAGCACTTGATGAAATCATGTCCAATAAAGATATTAGAACAGTTTATCTAGTAGGACATGGAAGAAGACATAGTTTTGCGATAGATTCTAAGACTTTTGTTGACTATTGTAGATATGATAGTCCGAAATTTAAGAAAGATTTTGTGTATCAACTTCATTGTAACCATGGTGACGGTATATCCTTAGCTGAGTACGTTGTATCAAAAAATAATTGGAAAGAATGTCTACCTGGACACGGTTATATGAGTAATATGACCGTTACTAAGATGTTTGTAGATAAAATAATTGAACACAAAGGATATAAGGGTTTGAGGAAGTATATTGTTAGCACCATATATTTAAGTTTATCAGTTCTGGTCCCAACTCTTGCTTTATTTTTATGGATATTTATATTTCTTAAATTGGTGAGTTAAAATGAGGGAGGAGTATAAACAAACGACAATCGGGTAGATTCCCGAGGAGTGGGAGGTTGTGAGGTTGGGGGAACTATTCGAAATTCGCGACAGTAAAAGGAAACCATTAAGCGAAATGGAAAGGAGCAAAAGAAAAGATAAAAAGTCATGCGTGGGTGGAGGTAATAGAAGGAAACTAAGAACCAAATGGAAGAATCACAGAAGATAGAATATGCCAACTATATGCCAACTATCACAAGTGTTTAGTAAGGATTATAGAGGGAGATAAAAATGTTCAACCCAAGTTTTAGTTTTAAATACATTACGTTCTGGACTGACCTGACTGACGTAATGGTTGACGTATTGGTTGACGCAAAAGCATAATAGTGGTTTTCTTTCTTCGGGATTTCACGAACAGGTTGTCATTTCAGTTGTCATTTAATTTATACTCTGAAATCAAAGAAGAACTTGAAAGGAATTGATAAAAGAAAATAAGGATGCAAAGATGCAAAAACAAAATCAAACCCAAAAAGATTATGTTTTGTCTTTGGAGTCGGATAAGTGGCTATTTTACGCTGATGTGCTCGTGGACAAGGCGCAAGTGGTATAATAAGTAGAAAGGAAGCAGCGGAGATTCTCGGCTTATAAGCCGTAGCACCTAAGAAGAGTACCATTTTAACCACACTCTTTTTTGAAGTTTTTTTTCCCTATTCTCGGATTCAAGTGATTGAAAATTTCTTGGGCTACTTCCTCACTTGCATCAGCAATAAGTCACATGGACATTACAATCTTCTCAACATTTTCTTCTTTTTCTATGCCTTCTTTAATTGCTTTTTCGACCTTTTACTCCAAGTAATTTTTCGAGAAGTGTTACCGCTATATCCTCTTTTTCTATACCTTCTTTAACTGCTTTTTCGACCTTTTTATCTTCAAGTAAATTTTCAAGGAGTGTTACTGCTTCATCTACTTTGTCTATGCCTAAAATTGCTTTTCCAACCTCTCCATCTCCAAGTAATTTATCGAGAAGTGATATTACAAAAATACCTCCGATAAGAATCCCAAAATGAACAAAAATATCGCTAGCATTCCTTGAATCTGTGCTTGTTATATATTTGTAAAACAAGCAATATTGTAAATCCTCATTACTTTTGTTTAGGATTTTATCTTTGGTTTTGTCTCCGAGGGCCGGATATGCTTGGTATGTTTTAAAATATAAATCAGCAACAGAGGAGTGGATAAGCGATAGCATCCTATTTCTTCCTATCTCCTCCGTTTCAATTATTTCCGAAAGTTCTATCAATTGATTGATTTTATTTTCCTCTATTTCAAGTTGCTCTTCCAGGAACTTTCGCTCAATTGGAATTTCAAACCGGTAAAAAACGGACAAGGGAAGGAAAATATCTTCTGCATTTAAAAATTTGTCCTTTCCTGATTTGTCTTTTCCCAACTTTATTCTCCGAATCGAATCTCTTATCTTCTCATAAACATCTCCCTCCTCTACTGAATCCTTTTCTGGATTATAAGCCTTTAATGCCCATGATAAGTGCCACAAGTCTTTTTTGTATTCTTCAAGATTTTTTGATACCGTTTTTATTCTTTCATCGCTAAAATAATCTTCTCTTCTCAAAAACCCCCTTATTATCGCTTCTGTTATATCTTCTGCATGTATGTCTGTTTTACTCACATATTCAAATTCCAAAGCTTCTTTTGGATGTTCTCCGTGAATTTCTCTTATTGGTCGAGATCCGACTATGAGTTTTGCCTTCAATTTCCTGTTTTTAAAATCTCTTACCAATCTTTCGCACTCTGCAAACTGGAGATGTGCATCGTCAACGATAAAAACCGCTTTTTCATTGCTCGACCGCAGAATATCATCAAAATAGCGTTGGACTTCATCTCTTGAATGCTTTTTGAGTTCCACGATATAAACAGCCTTGTGTTCCTTCGTAAGTTTGAACCCGATATTTTTCAGAATCACAGACTTCCCAGAAGCAGGTTCACCCCAAACTAATTGAACATTGTCGTTTTCCAACTTCTTTATGACTTCATCCACTTCTTTCCTTTCTACAATAAATCCTTCTTCAAAATCTCCCCATTCAGGCTCTTTCTTGAAAAAATCGCATTCCGTTGTTTCTCCTTTCCTTAGAGTTAATTGGATAGGGGGTATATTCACTTTCCATTTTCCTTTATTCCATAAATCCCTCAAACGAGTTTTAGCTAAATCTTTAAGCTGATATGGATTTTTAAACGATTTGAAGGTATGTTTGCCTTTTATCTCTTCTATCCATTTTCCAAGCTTTTTTTCCCTTCCCTCAACTTCTTTGATATAAATTAGAATACTGTCCTCTTCATGTTCCGAACAGGCTATGTCATACTCCTTGTGAGTTGGGGATTGTCCATATTCAAAGTCTCCATATTCTGAACCCAGGATTAAAACATATATGTCGCTATCTCTGACTCCTTCTGATTGTATAATATCAGGATGTTTTCCGCTTGGAATCTCCTTTGCACTTTCCCATCCCCAAACTGTGAAAGGTAAATTTTCATGTGTCCAAAGTTCAGAAACAGCTTTTTCTACTGCTGCTCTCTCCCCTTCCAATTCCTCTAATCTTGAACTTATGAAAACCTTTAGTTGCATCTTGGAATGGTTACCATCCAATTTTTATATAGTGATGAAGACAATATAACATTTACAGATCACTAACAAAAAGTTAGCAAAACTATCATGAGGAGATATAATAGAATAGAACCAACATCCAAGAAATTATTTCTAAGCGGTTATGAGATTGAAAATTTACCGAGTTTTATAAAAAACTTAAAATAGAGCAGATAAAAAGTCATGAATGGGTGAAAGTGATAGAAGGTGAATAAAAATGAACGCAGAAACAGAAATAATAGAGAAACTGAAAAGTATACTGGAAGAAAACGGCGTTGCGTATTCCAATATCTTATTATTTGGAAGTAGAACAGGGCAGGATTTTGAAGAAGAAAGTGATTGGGATTTTATGATAGTTATAAATAGTCTCGTGAAAAGTTTAAAAAGCGGAGGCTGAAAGTGATGAAATGGCGGTTTAACACAGGAGACAAGAAATATGAAGACGATTAAGAAGATAAAGGGAATATTGGCAATGCACGGGGATGAGTTAAGAGAGCGTTTTAAGGTAAAAGAACTGGGAGTTTTTGGTTCTTATGTGAGAGGTGAGGAGAAAGAGGGAAGCGATATAGATATCCTGGTTGAGTTTGAAGAGCCTGTAAGCCTTCTTGGGCTTGTGAGTCTGGAGAACCATCTATCCGACCTTTTTAGTGTAAAGGTTGACCTTGTGCCTAAGAGCGAGATTAGACCAGAGCTGAAAGAAAAGAGTATCAAAGAGGTGGTTTATCTATGAATCGAGATATCTCAATCTATGTGAAGGATATACTTGAAAATTTTTATTTCGGTGTAAATCTTGAGAGGGTATGGTTAGTGGTAAAAGAAGATATACCACAGATAAAGCCGCATATAACGAAAGCTCTGGATGATTTAAAGCGTGAGGGGTAACTATGCTCAGGTTTGAGAAAGAGGAAAGTTACGAATCCAAAAAATTGAAGAGTTTTATAACGCTTTAATCAAAGATAAAGAGATTTAGGAGCAAATAGAAAGGATAAAAAGTCATGCGTGGGTGAAGGAGATAGAAAGAAGCTAAAAAGTAAAAATGCCTGACAAAAACGCCAGAATTATACAGATAAGAGAATTACCAAGTTTATTTGAAGTCGAGGAAATCGAACAAATATTGCTGTTCTCAATTAAACCAGAGTTCTCAGAACTTATTTTGAGTGGGAAGAAAACAGTTGAATTGAGAAAACAGGCTCCTAAAAAGAAAAGCAGATACGCTATTATCTATGAAAGTTCACCAAGCAAGGGCATCACCGGACTTTTCGTAATTAAGAATATCCATGTCAAGCCAATTAGAGAAATATCACGGCGACTTTTATCTAAAGCGTGTGTTTCCTCTCAGTTTTTTGGGGAATATTATAAAGGTCACAACGAAGGTGTTATCATTGAGATAGAAAATGCATTTAGATTTAAGAAGAAGAAGTCATTATATGAGTTACGAGAACTTATGGATTTTGCTCCACCTCAAGATTTCTGTTATTTTGATGTTAACTTAGTTCAGGAGGTACTGGGATAAAAATGTTCAATCCAAATTTTAGTTTTAAATACACTACGTTCTGGGCCGACCTGACTAACGCAATGGTTGACGTATTGGTTGACGCAAAAGCATAATAGTGGTTTTCTATGCACGAATCTTTTCGAGTTTCGTGAGCAGTTGTTGACAATTTGGTTGTCGTTTCGGTTGTCTTTTAATTTATACTCCAAAGAAAATTCACAAAACTCAAACAATATTTTTAATGTTATCTTCAGGTCTTTTACCCTTGAGCATCAAAGAGTCTCTTATCCTCTCCCTCTTCTTTTCTTCTCTTAGTTTCTCCCTTAGTTCTTCTTTTTTCATCTTTGTTTGTGCATTAATCCATATCAAATACCTTCCAATTCTTTTAGTTTCTCTTCTAATTCCTCAAAAACACTTTCTTCTCCAAATTCGCCTTCTATTGGATCAATCATGTCTTTAATATGTCCCAAATCATCTCTTATCTCCTTTGCTTTTGGGTTTATCATGATTATCTTTATTTCTGGATTCCTTTTCACAGCATTGAAGAATATGTTTCTGATGTGCTCATCTCCAAAGGAGTATCCTATGACGATGCAAATCTTCTCCGAAAGCAAATTGTTTTTTAAACAAGTGAACAACTCAAAGAAAGGGTCTTTGTAAACTTCTTTTTCTCGCATTGGATAAATAATAGCTTCTTTTAATTTCTCACCATCTACAGTTCTTCTTGCATCTAAAACCCCTACTTTAACTATTCTACCTTTTTCTGTAACATATTGATCGATAGCCCCATGTAATTTGAAGATTTTAAATTCGATATTTTGTTCATATCCTTTCGGGTTCCATAGTCCATTGTTAAATCCATCGTAATAGGGTTGCTTCGTACTTTCAATGTATTTATCGATGACAAGGTCATAGTTCGTTGTGAATATCTCATGAAAAATAGGGTAGCGAAGTATCTCAAAAAATCGGTTATATGCTTTGACTGCATCTTTTCGACTTTCTTCTTTTAAAACACAGTTTTCTTTGATAAAAGCAAGGATTTTTGATTTTAGTTCCCACGAGAGGTTAAAATTAGATGATAAATACTTATCCTCTACTGTAATATTACTCAGCATTTCTCTAATTTTTTTTGTTGAATATTGCTTTTTGGTTGTATCTAGTGATTTACTTATCGAGTTAAAAACTCCTCTAATAGCACTGCCTATCAATTGACTTATTACTGCGAAAGCATCTGCAACAGTAAGATCGGGCACATATTCAAGCAGTATTTCGTTATCAAAGACCCTAACAATATCAGCCCCCTTTTTTAATTCTTTGATACCTTCTTCAGCATTATTTCGCCTTTTCTCCTCCACTCTGAATGGTAGTAAAGCCAGTCCTGTAACGAATGCCCCTTCTTTCTTTGCGATGTCTGCAATGATCGGTGATGCACCGGTACCAGTTCCTCCTCCCATGCCGGCAACAATAAAAACAGCATCTTTGCCTTTTAAAGATTGTTCAAGTTCTTTTCTGCTTAATTCAGCTGCCTTTCTACCAACTTCTGGGGATCCTGATGTACCAAGCCCTTTAGTAAGCGATTTCCCGATTGAAATTTTTTTATCCGCTTTAACGAGATTTAAATGTTGTGAATCAGTATTTATTGCTATAATCTCAGCATTTTCCATTTTTGCATCGTACAATTGATTTACTATATTGCATCCTGCACCGCCAACGCCGAGGATTGCAATCTTTTTCTGTTGAAATATTTCAAATAAATTTTTCAATTCGAAAATGGTTTTATTGAATTTATTAAAATGTGAATCTAACTTAAACTTGAAATATCTTATTGATGCGTTTTGTAAGGGTTGATCTTTCTCAATATCGTGTATTTTAGTCAAATCATTCAAAACAGTAAGAATATCCTCTAAATTGTCAGAGCCCAAAGTATTTTTAATATCCAAGCATAGTTCTCTTTCATCTTTTGTCAAATCAGTGCTATTCTCAAATATTTCGCTCATCTCCTTCATCGTCTTAATTCCAAACGGCTTAGAAGCTCCCGCACCTAAGAAAAGCATCATTTTAACCACCCACTTTTTTGTAGTTCTTCTCTTATTTTCGGATTTAGACGATTGATAATTTCTTGGGCTACTTCTTCACTTGCCGCTGCAATACCTTCCACACACCATCCAATCTTTCCTATATCCTCTTCCTTTTCTATTTTCGTTAAAAGAACGTCAACATTAATGCGATTGACAATTTCTCGTGCTACTCCTTCACTTGCCACTGCAATACCTCCCAGACACCATCCAATCATTCTTATATCCTCTTCTATTTCTATTCTCTTTAAAACGCTATCAACCAATTTCAATCCTGCTTCTTTACTTGCCGCTGCAATACCCCCTACACAAAATACTATATTTCCTGATGCGTCCTCTTCTGTTTTTATTTTCGATGAAAGAGTGTCAATATTAATGCAACTGACAATTTCTCGTGCTACTTCTTTATTTGCCCCCGCAATATACCTCGCGCACCATCCTACCTTTCCTATATTCTCTTCTTTTACTATGCCCTTTTTAATTGATTTTTGTATTTTACCATCTTCAATCAATTGTTCTAGTAATGTTCTTCCTCCTTTCTCCATGAAACAGTCTCCTCCGAGCTGAATCACAACATCAATAGCATTTCTTGGATCTGTGCTTGTCATGTATTTGTAAAACAAGCAATATTGTAGTAAATCCTCATCTTTCTGTTCTAGGATTTCCTCTTTGCTTCTTTCTCCGAGAGAGGGATATGCCCAGTATGCTTTTAAATACAAATCAGCAATAGAAGAGTGGATGAGCGAAAGCGTTCTATTTTTTCCTATCTCTTCCGTTTCAATTATTTCTGAAAGTCCTATCAACTTATTGATTTTATCTTTCTCTATTTCAAGTAGCTCTTCCAAGAAATCTTTCACAACAGGGATCTCAAACTGGTAAAAAATGGACAGAGGAAGGAAAACATCTTCTGCATTTATTCTTGTTTTATCCTTTCCTGCATTTATATCTCTAATCGAATCCCGTATCTTCTCGTAAATCTCTTTTTCTTCTACGATATCCTTTTTCGGATTATACGTCTTTAATGCCCATGATAAGTGCCAAAGGTCTTTCTTGTATCTTTCGAGATTTTCTGATACCGTTTTTATTCTTTCATCGCTAAACTGATGTTCTTTCTTCAAAAACGTCTTTATCATCTCTTCTGTTACATCTTCCGCATGTATATATGTTTTACTCAAATGCTCAAATACTGAAGCTTCTTTTGGATGTTCTCCGCGAATCTCTCTTATTGGTCGAGATCCGACTATGAGTTTTGCCTTCAATTTCCTGTTTTTGAACTCTCGTACCAATCTTTCACACTCTGCAAATAGGAGATGTGCATCATCAACGATAAAAACCGCTTTTTCATTTTTTATCTCAGGAATATCATTAAAATATCGCTTTACCCCATATCTTGAATGTCTTTTGAGTTCCATCGTATAAACATCCTTGTTTTCCTTTGCGAGTTTGAATCCGATGTTTTTGAGAATAACGGATTTCCCTGAAGCTGGCTCACCCAAGACCAATTGAATATTGTCGTTTTCCAGCTTCTTTATGGTCTCATTTACTTCTTTTCGTTCAACAACAAAACCTTCTTCAAAGTCTATCCATTCTGGCTCTTTCTTGAAAAAATCTCCTCTAAATGCGTCTTCTTTTCTCAAAACTGATTGGATAGTTGGTATAGTTATTTTTGGTGGTTTTAGTTCCACTCCTTGTGTTACGATTTCAATCAAATGAAGCAATAATTTCTTAATCTCTTCGTGGTCTGCTCGAAATTCTCCAAAAGAATAAAGCGTGATTTCCCGAATATCTTTTAAATACTCAACTGAAAACCCTACCTTCTCGCTAATTTCCTTAAATTGCCTCTCAGACAACTCTTTAAGCTCTTTTATAAGCTCTTCTTTTTCATCTTCCGAGAACTCATCAAAAGCATCCTTTATAATTTGCCCTACAAAAGGGATAGCACCTACAGCTTCTTTTGCAGCAAACTTAGCGATATCTTCGGGCTTTAGCTCACTCAGTCTTTCACTCAACTCAGTTTTCACCTTTCCAAGGATGGTCTTAAGTCTTCCAGATATCATTCCTAAAATCTCTATTGGCTTATTCCTTCACCATTGAAATTTTTATTATATCAGAAACTTAAATAACTTATCCATAGCTGCTTTCTTTTTCTTATTTACAAATCAATTGATAAACAGTGCGATGAGCCGTGTGAAATTGTAATTGAAATTATAGGAATGTGAGAAATGGACCTCGAAGGATTTGCAAACCGAAACTTAAAAGAAGGCGAAAAGGAAGAGCGGATAATCGCCGAAATGCGCCGCCGCATCACGGAAATAAAACGTAACCGCATAAGCGATGAAGATGCAGAGGCGATTTCAAGAGCGATTCTGGAAGAAGCGAAGAGAACAATTGATTTAAAAGCGGAAAACAAAGATAAATACAAAGACGAGCTGGATATTTTCACGGAACTGAACTCCGGCGTGAGAATGGGTGAGTTCGGCGTTGGGTCACGGGGTTTGGGTGATTTTTACGCTCACGAGAAGATAGGCGAGATTATAGGTGCGACGGGTGCGGTAGTTGACTCCTCAAGCTTAAGTGATTCAGGAGTAGTCCGTTTTACGGATAGCGGAACCAGTAAAGCCAAATTTGTGGTTGTAACCGTGGACGGAATGCACTCGCGACTGAGTGATTTCCCGTTTCTCGCTGGGTTTCACGTTGCACGTGCAGCACTGCGTGACGTGTATGTGATGGGTGCAGTACCGATTGCACTGCTGTCCGACATTCACGTTGCCGACGACGGCGACGTTGCAAAGATATTCGACCATATTGCCGGGATTTCAACCGTATCAGATGCGACTGGCGTCCCACTCGTGACGGGCTCGACATTGAGAATAGGCGGTGACGTGGTAATAGGAGAACGAATGACAGGCTGTGTTGGCGCGGTTGGCGTGGCTGAAGCAGTCGTGTCACGAGAAGGAGCGAAAGCAGGGGACGTGATATTGATGAGTGAAGGCGCAGGCGGCGGTACAATATCCACTGCCGCTTTGTATTTTGGCGAACCCGAAATCGTAAAAGAAACGTTAAACATAAAATTTCTGAACGCGTGTAATGCGATTATCAAGGCGGATTTGGTGAGCCGTGTTCACGTTATGACAGACGTTACGAACGGAGGCATCCGAGGCGATGCGAGCGAGATTGCAAAAGTCGCGGGCGTAAACCTCCTCTTTTATGAAGACCGCATACGGCGTTTGGTGAATGACCGCGTGCTCGGAATGCTCAAACGGCACGGGATAGACTATTTGGGCGTATCCCTGGATGCGCTGCTGGTTATCTGTCCCGAAGCGAGTGCAAAAGAAGTTAAAAAGGTTGTAAATAGTGCGGGAGTGGAAATAGAACAAATTGGCAGGGTTGAAGTTAAGAAGGAGGGCAGAGGTGCAGAAATCGTTGTGAATGGCGAAAAGAAGGCGTTTGTTCCTAAATTCCGCGAGTCTGCTTACACGCCCGTGAAGAAGGCGGTGGGAGAAAGCGTAAGTGCGGGAACGGATTTTGAAGCGATGAAAAGGAAGGTGGATAAGGCAGTTGAAGAGGCGATTCGTAAGCGAGACAGGGTGAAGAGGATGATGGGTTAAAGGTTATCATTGAAAACTACAAAGTGCAAAATAAACCTTTCTTAAAATTTTGATTGTGGTGTCATAGGCGTCAATTTGTTCCTCTTCCAGTGTCTCTGCATA
>CAZXYJ010000018.1:12097-14003 GCA_964644925.1 uncultured Halobacteria archaeon
TTTTGATTGTGGTGTCATAGGCGTCAATTTGTTCCTCTTCCAGTGTCTCTGCATAATTTGCGTGTCTCGGTCAATTTCACTTAACTTCGCTATCAAGATTCTTCTCTCTTCTTCTGGCATAACCTTTGAATCGGTCATAGCAGCAGCTCTCGCATAAAGTTTCTCTTTAAATTCTGCTAACTGCTTTACATAATCTCTATCTGCCCCTAAGAGTATGCCATTGGTCTCTAAGATAAAAAGCAGATATTTCGAGTCTTTCACATACTTCAGAACCGCTAATAAATACCCGCATACTTCCTCTCCAACCCCTCTTTACCTTCCTTAGTTACAATTTTCTCTGTTTCTCTTGCGAGTTCTAAAGGGTCAAAGGGTTCAAACTCCGGCGTTAGATACCGTTGATACGCATCTTGCATCCTGTATCTTGCATCCTTCATCCCCGTCCAACCACACGCAAGCTTTTACCGCATCATATCTTCCATCACTCTTCTCAACAAGCCTTTCCTCCTCCTCTCGCTGTAATCTATTATCTTCTCCTTTTTTATCCCGCTTCGCTCTTTCGCTATCCTTATCGCTAAGTCCCGCCCGCCGAGGTGGTCTATCAATCCCAATTCTTTTGCTTCTCTGCCCAGATACACCTTACCCGTGGATAAATCCTTCACCTTTGCATCGTTCATGTCCAAACCCCGGTTCTTCACTATGGCGTTCAAAAAGCTATCCTGAATCTCATCCAATTCCTTCTTCATCAACTCGCGTTCTTCTTCCGTCGGCTTCTCATACGGCAGTCCCAAGCCCTTATAGACACCTGTTTTTAACGTCTCCACGTCTATGCCAAATTTCTTCATTAACTCTCCGATGTCGGGTCTTATGCTCATAACGCCTATGCTCCCCACTGTGCTCAGCTCATCCGCGACAATTTCGTCGCATGCACTCGCAACCCAGTAAGCGCCCGAAGCTGCATGTTCCCGTACCCACGCTATTGCGGGCTTATCCATATTTTCTATGCAAGTTGCTATTTCCTTTGATGCAAAAGGCGTTCCTCCAGGCGAATTTATCTCAAATATCACTGCTTTTATCTTCCTCTTCTTCTCCGCTTCCTCTATGTCTCTTATTACTTCCGTAGACGCGGTCATGAGCCCGAAAGCCGACTCTTCTGACGTAATCATTCCCTTTATCGGAATTATCGCAATTGCTCCTTTTTCTTTCATTTTCCGCTTCTCATGAACTTGTTATCCTTTTATATCAGGTTATCTTTTTCAGGATATAAATTTAGTAAACAAGAAAACAGAAAATAAATTATAGACACAGATTAACACAGACAGATGATAAGAATCAACACGGTTAAACTAAAATAAATCTGCGTAAATCAGTGTAAATCTGTGTCTTAAATAGAGGGAAGCTATAGTTTATATACAATTGAATGAGGAAATAACACAGATGCGTTCGCTTAAATTAACATATCGAATAACCGACTGGATACGCGAAAAAGTAAAAGAAGCAAATGCTGAAGGTGTAGTAGTGGGAATGAGCGGCGGACTCGACTCCTCTGTCGTTGCGGTATTATGCAAAAAGGCATTCCCTGATACCTCGCTTGGTTTGATATTGCCCTGCTTCTCCTTGAAAGAAGACGTGGAGCATGCGAGAATGGTTGCAAAGAAATTTGAAATAGAGACGAAGGAGATAGACCTCTCGGATATTTTCAAATCCTTTTTGAACACATTAGAAGCGCGAGGATACGGTATCGAAGATAAGAAAAGCGAAATGGATATTCCCGTGGCTAACCTTAAACCACGTCTCAGGATGATTTGCCTCTATTACTTCGCAAACAAGCTCAATTATTTAGTTGTGGGTACCGGGAACAAGAGCGAACTTTCGGTTGGCTATTTTACCAAATACGGTGATGGCGCTG
>CAZXYJ010000019.1:0-13947 GCA_964644925.1 uncultured Halobacteria archaeon
ATATTTGGAAGAGAACCAGCAGAGGCATTCGGCTCGGTGCTTTCAAAGAGCCAGATCAGGGCGCTTCTAAAAAATAAACGTCCTATAATCCGGGAGATGATTGACGTCAATACGCAACTTCAACCTAACGGCGTGGATTTAACGGTGAAACATATAGAAACAATCGTGGATGCAGGTTGTATTGATTTCAGCAATAATGAACGAAAACTTTCAAATACCACAGAAATGGATTTTCACGGGGATTGGCTGTTTTTACCTCCGGGGTCGTATAAAGTAATTTTTAATGAGATTGTTCATTTACCCGAGGATATTATGGCAATTGGGGCTCCGCGTACGAGTCTCGTAAGATGCGGCGTTACCCTTGAGACGGGTGTCTGGGATGCGGGTTACGAAGGCAGAAGCGAATCATTGTTGGTAGTATTTAACGAAAAGGGCTTTTATCTGAAGAAAAATGCACGTATCCTTCATTTGGTTTTCATCAAGCTATCGGGAAAAATCGCAGCGGGTAGAAGCGGATATGACGGAATATACCAATCAGAAAATATAGGCTAAACTCTCGTGGTTTGTTATAGTCATTCCGATAGTAAATTGCAATTAATAAACCACGAGATTTCACAAGATTAACACAAGACCAGAGATCTAACCGTAACTTTAACCATTTTTAGGAATAGGTTTTAGTATGAGCGCTTAAGATGTCTCCTTTTGTGTATTCATTGCTTTTTCTTACTTTCTTTTGTTCGTATAGCTATTACTAACTTTAGTAATATGAAAGCTAGGAAGAACAAAAAACAAAACTCGCAGAAAAACTCTAAAAATCAAAAAAACTCCTAGAAAAGCTAGAACACAAACTATCTGAAGAACCTATTACGAAAAGAGGTTAAAGTTACAGATCTAAGAGAGAAAACGATTTAGACTTCTTGATCTTTGCTTTTTCTCGTGAAAATCTGTGTAATCTTGTGGTTACTTTTTGGAATGACTACCGTTTCACTTTCTCTCCATCCTGTACACGTCCACCTCTATGAACTTCCTTTCCTTCTTATGAAACCAGAATTTTCTTTTCAACGGAAAACTGACGGGGAAACGCTGAATTGCTGCATAGGGCACAAACCCTCTTAAAAACGATTCGCTGCCTGCGTTATGTATAGAATAAACAACAGGTGCGATTTCAAATGCCTTTTCCAAAAAGAGTCGGTCTGCATGTCTGTTTTTCCGCTGTGCACCAAAAGGAGGGTTCATCACTACGGTATCCCCTTGCCCAACAACTTCTCGCACATCAGCCTTTCTAAATTCTACTTCCACACCCAGTCTCTTGCTGTTCATTTGCGCAATTTGTATCGCACGTTCGTCCCTATCTATTCCCACTACTTCTTTCGCACTTAGTAATTTCGCTCCTATTCCCAGTATCCCGTTACCACAGCCAAGGTCATATACCACGTGATTTTCAACGTCTCCATGCATAAAGCCGAAATGAAGCAATTCAGAAGCTATTGTAGCGGGCGTTGAATATTGCTCCTCATCTACATCAGGCGCTTTTATGTCCTCAACGCATTCTAACAGAATTTCAAGTTCCTTTTTCTTCATCCCTCGGGGCTCTTTTATTTCAGGTGTGTGAGCGTGAGAGTGAGAGTGACATAGAGCTAGAATTAGTGAGCAAACGGATTAAAATTCTATCTAACTAACCAACCTTTAGGATTATCGTCAGCATTGTGCTAATAAACATTAATATCACGGTTATCCACATTCCTATCATCCATCTGAAGTTCGCTCTTATCTCTTTTTCAAGAGCAATAAATCTGTTTTCAAGTCTATTCTCTTCCATTTCGTTCTCGCCTTCATGTCCCACCACCATAATTTTAATTAAATAGTATTACATTACCTAACATAAATAAACCTATCTGAACAAAACTAAAATACGAGGGAAAAGGGAAAAATGAGTCTGTTATTATTGGCGCCAATTGCAGGCATTGTAAGCCTGGCATTCGCAGCGGCATTCGCAGTTTATACGCTCAGGCAGGAATCCGGCAGTGCAAAGATGAATGCCATCTCAGCGGCTATCCAGGAGGGTGCTTCTGCTTACCTGAACCGGCAATACAAGACAGTCGCAATCGTTGCGAGTATAATTGCAGTGATTTTATTCGTTGCACTTTCGCATGGTGACGGTGGTTTTCTAGATTCCGGGCGGATTGCAATAGGTTTTTTAGCAGGTGCAGTATGTTCTGCGGCTGCGGGTTATATCGGCATGTTCGTCTCGACGAGAGCGAATGTCCGTGTCGCACAGGCAGCATCATCCGGCGTGCGTAAGGCACTTGCAATAGCATTCAAGGGTGGTGCGGTAACAGGTCTTGCAGTCGTTGGGCTTGCATTACTCGGAACAAGTTGTTTTTATATTCTTTACGGTGGTGATTCGCATGCGGTTGACCTCGTTATAGGATACGGATTCGGCGCTTCGTTGATTTCGTTATTTGCCCGAGTTGGTGGTGGAATATACACAAAAGCGGCGGATGTGGGTGCTGACCTGGTGGGCAAGGTAGAAGCAGGAATCCCTGAGGACGACCCGCGAAATGCAGGCGTGATTGCCGATAACGTGGGTGACAACGTGGGCGACTGTGCGGGTATGGGCGCCGACCTGTTTGAAACTTACGTGGTTACGGCAATTGCAGCA
Source organism: uncultured Halobacteria archaeon (assembly GCA_964644925.1). Taxonomy (GTDB): domain Archaea; phylum Halobacteriota; class Syntropharchaeia; order Alkanophagales; family Methanospirareceae; genus QEXZ01. The sequence goes on from CAZXYJ010000019.1 coordinate 2,663, forward strand.
ATGCTAATCGGTGGTTTAATAATAAATGCAGAAGGCATAAAAGTAACGGATATTTTCCCCGCGATTGCCGCAGGAAACGCGTTAGCACTAATCGAGTATCCTCTGATTTTAGGTGCTGTTGCCATCTTCGCTTCTATTGTCGCAATCTTCGCAGTGCGAATGGGCAAACAAGAGAACATTATGAGAACCTTGTATAAGGGCGTGATTACCGCGGCAGTGCTCAGTATTATTCTGTTCTATCCTGTAACCGCGGCATTAATCGGCGCGGACTTAGCAGGGATTTCTATATTCATCTCGGCTATTGTTGGAATAGTAATAATGGCTCTCATGGTCATCGTCACGGAATACTACACGCAGATGCATTCGCCGGTGAAGGCAATTGCAGACGCAAGCAAGACGGGCGCAGGCACTAATCTGATTACAGGTCTTGCAGTTGGTATGATGTCCACAGGCTGGCCGGTGATAATTATATGCAGTGGGATACTGGTTGCGTATTTCGTGCCTTTCATGGTTACCGGGGAAAATATTGCGGGACTGTACGGGATTTCAATTACCGCAGTTGCTATGCTCTCTACCACGGGAATTATCGTTGCACTCGACTCTTATGGCCCGATTACCGATAATGCAGGCGGCATAGCGGAAATGGCAGACTTACCGCCTGATGTTAGAGCTACTACCGATAAGTTAGATGCCGTGGGTAACACGACAAAAGCGGTGACAAAGGGGTATGCAATCGCATCAGCAGCAATTGCCGCTTTAGCTCTTTTCTCTGATTATTTGCATAAAGTAGGAGTAGCAGCGGAAGAATTCAGCCTTTTCAATCCGCTCGTGCTCGTAGGGTTATTAATCGGTGGTCTATTGCCTTTTATTTTCAGCTCGGTTATGATGCGAGCAGTAGGAAAAGGAGCGTTCAAGGTAGTTGAAGAAGTGCGAAGGCAGTTCAAGGAAATACCGGGAATATGGGAAGGCAAGACAAAGCCGGAATACGGTAAATGCGTTGACATCGTTACGTCTGCGGCATTAAAGGAAATGCTCGTACCAGGGATGATTGCCGTGGTGGTGCCAATAGCCGTGGGTTTATTCAGTCCGATTGCTTTAGGCGGGCTGCTAATCGGCGTGATTGTTTCCGGGTTGACGCTCGCACTGATGATGGCGAACGGTGGTGCCGCGTGGGACAATGCGAAAAAGATGATAGAGGACGGTTATTTAGGCGGTAAGGGCAGCGATGCGCATAAAGCGGCAGTGGTTGGTGATACGGTGGGTGACCCGTTCAAAGACACTGCAGGTCCCGCAATTAATCCGCTGATTAAGACGATGAATATGATTGCAATCCTGTTTTCGACATTGTTTGTAACTTATGGTATGTTAGCGGTGTGAGGGAAAGGCATAGCAAGAAAATAAATTATTGACACAGATTAACGCTCGTGGGCTCTGCCCACGTCCCCGCAAGCCCAGAAAGGGCTTAATTAACACAGATGAAAAGATTAATGCCGTTAGCTCCGCCCAGCAAAAAAAGGAAAAAATCCATGTAATATTCGGTACGTGGAAAACTTTTATTTAAATGTATCACATCTTTTTTATTATATAGAAAATGGAAAAGAGCTACAGCGCTAAGGATATTCAGGTGTTAAAGGATTTAACGGCGGTGCGAAAAAGACCTTCAATGTATATCGGCGATACCAGCACCCGCGGTCTTCATCATTTAGTAAACGAAGCGATAGACAACAGCGTAGACGAAGCGTTAATCGGTTTCTGCACATCCATTGATGTGATAATTCATCATGATGATTCTGTGACGGTAACGGACAATGGGCGGGGCATTCCCGTTGACCTGCACGAGGAATACAAGCGCTCTGCGGTAGAAGTAGTAATGACGAAGCTGCATGCAGGCGGCAAATTCGATGATAAGGTTTATAAAGTGGCTGGGGGGCTGCATGGTGTCGGTATTTCAGTTGTAAATGCGCTGTCCAAATGGATGGAGGTAGAGGTAAGGAGAAACGGGAGCATATATTTTCAGCGATACGAGACAGGGAAACCCGTATGCGAATTAAAAAATCTGGGCAGTTCCGGCGGAGATGATGGTACCGGGACAAAGGTAACATTCAAACCCGACAGTGAGATTTTCGGTAGTTACCATTTCGATTTTAATGTTTTAGCAACGCGACTGAGAGAGCTGGCTTTTTTGAATCGCGGGCTTTCGCTCAGCTTAACAGATGAAAGGAGCGGAGAAGAGAAGGCATTTAAGTATGAAGGCGGCATTGCTTCGTTCCTGGAATATATAAACCGGGATAAGAGGGTGCTGCACAGACCTATACTTTTTGAAGACGAGAAGGATGAGGTTAAAGTGGAAATCGGGGTGCAGTATAACGACAGTTATACGGAGAACATCTTCTCGTTTGTGAACAATGTGAAGACCATAGAGGGGGGCAAGCACCTTAGCGGCTTTAAAGCGGCGTTGACGAGGGCGTTTAACGAATACGGCAGAGCGAGCAACACGCTAAAAAAAGTCAGTCTGGATGGTGAGGACGTGAGAGAAGGGCTTGCGGCGGTAATAAGTATAAAGCTAAGAGACCCTCAATTCGAGGGGCAGACAAAGACGAAACTTGGAAATAGCGAGGTAAAGGGTATTGTGGAATCAATTGTGCGGGAACACCTGTGGGAGTTTCTGGACGAGAATCCAAGTGATGCGAATGCGATAATACGTAAAGCATTGGAAGCGTCAAGGGCACGTGCAGCAGCACGGCATGCACGTGAAATCGTAAGGAAGAAAGATTCTTTTATTGATTCGCTGCCCGGGAAGCTTGCGGACTGCTCGGAGAAAGACCCCGCGAAAAAGGAGATTTATATCGTGGAGGGCGACTCAGCCGGCGGTTCCGCGAAACAGGCACGGGATAAACACTTTCAGGCTATCCTGCCCATACGCGGTAAGATATTGAACGTGGAGAAGGCGAGACTGGACAAGATATTAAAAAGCAATGAAATCCGTACGCTTGTTACTGCGCTGGGTGCGGGAATAGGCGAGGATTTTGAGTTGCAAAAAGTTCGCTATAATAGGGTAATCCTGATGAGTGATGCAGACGTGGACGGTGCGCATATAAGAACGCTGTTGCTTACTTTCTTCTTTCGGTATATGCCGGAGTTAGTAAGCACGAACCACGTATATATCGCGTTACCGCCGTTGTATATGATAAAGAAAGGCAAAGAAACGAGATATGCGTTTTCTGATGACGAGTATGCGAACGTTCTGAAAGAACTAAACGTGGAGGAAGGCGATACAGGCGTGAGAATACAGCGATACAAAGGTCTGGGTGAGATGAATCCCGAGCAATTATGGGTGACCACAATGAATCCTGTTACAAGGGGCATAAAGCGGGTGAATTTAGCGGATGCTGCCGAAGCGGACTGGTTATTCACGGTGCTGATGGGCGAAGAGGTAGCGCCGAGAAGGAAGTTCATACAGGCACATGCGAAGGAAGTGCTGAATCTGGATGTGTAAATGTTTTTTTTAAAAAAAAAATAAAAATATTTCCCCCTGGTTATTTTCGACAAGAGGAAAAATCGTTCCAATCTTACTTAACTTACCTACGCATTCTCGACTAAAATCTTTTCGGTCGATGTTTCTGGTAACATTCCTGACAGTAAACAGGTCGAGAGCCATCTGGTTTAAATGGTACTTGACATTCTTCCCCGCAGTCCGCACAAGTAACCGTGTGCATCTCTCGCGGTGGACGATCAAAACCCTGTCTTCTTCCGCCAACATTTCTTTCGCTCATCATATTATACCTCCTTGTTATTATAGTGGACTCTTATTATTTAAATAACTTCAAAAAGCATTGGATAATATTTGAACTCGTCTTGGGGATTCATTAATGGAAAACTCTTCAAACTACTACTCCTCGCTGCTTCTTTCATAGCTGCTTCGGGTTTGGGATTGCCAGTTTTTTCAAGTGGAGATATAGCTGTAGAACCAAAGGTGTTCCTCGCAACCACTATTAAATTGTGCATATCTTTGAGGCGAATATATAGGTAACCTTTATATACAATGATTTTTACCTATAGAGAGGTAGCATTTAAATAAAAGTTATTATTGCTATATATTATGAAAGGCAAAAAAAGGGAAAGAATACTCAGGATACTGCTCATCCGCCCAAATGGAAAGTTATCTCAATACCGCATCGCAAAAGAGGCAGATTGTTCGCAACCATGGGTCCATTCATTCCTGGAAAAACTAGAACGGAAAAAACTCATAAAAAAAACTCAAGTTATTGATATACAAGGCTTATTCTCTTACTGGATGAAAATCAATCCCCATCCATCTTTTAGAGAATACAATGTGCAAAATCCGCTTGAGGTACTAAGCTCAACAAACCTAAACTATGCTCTGACAACATACTATGCAGAAACACTAACTCAAAACTATTTGTTTCCGTCACGAGTTGATATCTATGTACAGGAGCATGATCTACAGGCATGGCATGAACTGCTCACAGCGACGGGACTGGTTGGAAAAGGAAACTTCCGGTTACTAATAGATGACAGTCACGTATTCTATGCAAACATAAAAAAGAAAGGGTACAGCATTGTCTCTACTCCACAGCTTATATTTGATCTGTTACGAGAACAAGGCGTGGCTGTGGAAGCTGCACACATGCTCATGGAGAGGGAGTATCATGACATTATATCAAGAATTTGAGACCGATATCTCCTTCAGGTATTTAGAAAAAATCGTGGCAATCCTCGAAAGACCGATATGTATTATAGGAGGGTGGGCTGTTTATTTTACCGTCAATGAACACTTCAAAAAAGAACACGGAAGAAATTATCTTGGCTCAAAGGACATAGACCGGGGTTTTTACATTGATAAAAATCTCGATAAAGAGGAACTCAAAAATACCGATTTTGGTAGATCAATGGCTATTCTAGAGGAGTTTGGATTTCAGCCGCTTGGATTTAGATTTTACAAGGATATCAATGTTGATACAGGAGAAGATTTAACTCCTGAACAGTCTAGAAAAACACTGAGCCACAACATCTTCAAAATATACGTCGATCCGATAGTGAACGAAATCCCCCCTGCTTTTAAAGAAATTTTTGGATTTACTCCTATAGATGAACCTCTAATATCTCCTGTTTTTCAAGATGAGAACAACAGAATAGAACTCACAGAATTTAATGAACTCCTCTGGTTACCAAAGCCTGAGATATTACTTGCTACCAAGGTTAAAAGTGCACCAACAAGAACTAAAGACGAAAAACTAATAAAAGATATCTGTGACATCTATGCACTAAGCTGGCATTCCGGGAAACAATTTGACCAGATTAAAAATGAGACCCGCAGCATATTAGATTTTAATGACCAAAAGTTGCATACTTTTCAAGCTGGCGAAGTATTTGAAAAGGCTGGAAACGCAATGGGAATCGATGCAGATGTCGTAAAAACCGTTATTGAAGGGTTATACAAATGAACTGATTATTTTTTACTTCTTTCAGAGCCGCTGAGGATCGATCTAAATTGTAATATTTTCAGCATTTGTCTGATTTGTATTTGATTATATTAAGAGCGGCTCTGGCTGCCTTTCTTCTAGCATCCCTTATACTCCCACCTTTTCCTTCACCGCACGGTTTTTCTGATATTTCTACGATTGATCTAAACGAGGGTCTATGGTCGGGACCCGTTTTCTTTTCCTTGTATTGCAAATCTAAATTGTTAATTTGAACAAATTCTTGAAGTCTTCCAATATAATTTTCTGGAATAAATTCATCTATTTCATCTGCTAACAGACTAAGTATTACCTCTCTTATCTTTGTCATACCCTGATCACCATGCTCAAGATATACTGCTCCAATAAGCGCCTCGAAAGCGTCTGCAGCGATAGAATCCCCCAGATCTTGTCCTTTCCCAAGCTGTATGTACTTTTCAATACCAATCTCCTTTTTCCTAATAATCTCGGCGAGTATTTCATTACTGACTATTTCCATTCTGTCCGACATGTCGCCCTCAGAATCGTCTTTAAATTTTTTGAAGATATACTCGCTGACTACAAAGTTCAATACAAAGTTTCCAAAGAATTCAAGTCTTTCATTGTCATTGCATTTTATACCCCTGTCTTTCATTTCTTTTGCGTAGGAACTGTGGGTTAAAGCCTGATCATATCTGTTAGCGCTCCCTTCTTTTACATTCACAATATTAAAAATAGGGTTACTGAGGAGCTCTTGTATTTCATCCCTTCTTTTTTCATCCATTTGAAACTTCAAGCCTATATTTTTTTACTTACCTTATCAATTGCATTTTTTATACCAAGTGCATCAATAAGAGAGAGAGCATCATCCTGTCTAAGAGACCTCTGCAACTCGGTTCTGACATCCTCGTCAGGTGGGAAAAATATATCTGGAGATAAAGCTGCGAACGATAAACACCTCCCTAGTTTTAGCGTTTCTTCTCTGATTCTAATAACTTCATATGTGTTTGTGTCTCTGAGTGTGCTCATAGCTACTTTATTTGCTCTTATGTTCACTTTAAATGTGGTAGTAATCGCTACAATGCCAGAAAATTCTCCTTCTTCCACAAGATTCGCGATTTTTATATACTTATGCTTGGAGATTTGTCCCCTCTCTATTTCCAGAGCAACAGGCAAAGAACCATGTGGTACAACCACTATGTCATTTCTTATCTTATCCCCAAGTGTTGTTTCATGTGTCACTTCTGGAACAACATCATCATATTTAGTATCTGGAAAATCTTTGCATTTATCCAACGCATTAAAGAGAGCTAATAGTAAGACCCTATGTTTTTGCCTTAGATTGCCCCATTCTGATAGACATATTTCCCAGAGTCCATAGTGTTTGTGAATGGCATTTGCTGCAAATAGCTCATCAATTTCTCGTTTTTCATCATCTACGGCAGCACGCAGAACTTTGCTACAATTTCCACGAAACACCCTAATCGTTCTTTTATCACTTCGCCACAGATCTAAAATTTTTGAAACACTGCCATCAGTAAATGGGAATAGCTTGTCATCTGTATCTTTAATTCTAACCAATGCTAGATTTTTTTTTACTAGTTCTAAAGCCTCCATAAGAGACATATCATCAGCCATTATCCCCTTATCGAATCTGTCAATAGTGTACGTGACTTTGCGTTTAAGAAGGTCGTATCTTTCAGGGGTCAGTGCTATTACTACACCACTGGCCGAATCGCGAGCTCCCCAATATTCGATCAGACCTGATAAACTTTTAAAAAATTCGAGAAAGTTTTCTTCACTGTAACTTACAAGATCCTCTGCTTGGTCGACATATACTATTGTCTTATCAAGTGTTTTTGTTATATCATCGTAAGTGTAACGCTTGTCCTCTGCTTTTTCTCCCTTCCTCTCAAAAGCTAACTTGAATAACGACTTAAACAAATCGGCACTAATAAGCTCTTTATCATCTCTCACATTTATTCTTACATTAGTCAGATCCTTGCACACCCATTCGATTTGATTAAGAGCATGAGATTTCCCAGCACCCCACTCCCCAACGATCAATAATCCATGATTTCCAACTTCTTGCTTCTTTATACGATTTGAGAATTGCTCAATCACCCTCTTTAATGTGCTATTGGACGAGTCTTCACGTAGGCTTCTGTCTACAAAGCACCATAACCTATCCCCAGACATTGGAGGTGTTGACAAAGCAAAAGGATCTTGCGCCAAACCATATAGCTCATCTAACTGTTTGCCCGCTTCTTCATTCATTGGGTATCTCCTTGTAGGAAATTCTAGCAATCGGTCTATTACTCACAAGTACACCACCATCTAACCCCTCTATCAGCTCTACAATACCTTTTGCAGATAACTCACTTGTAACTTTGGGAAGATTTTTCTCAATCACATTCCTTATTTCCTTACTGCAAATATTTTCATATATATTCAGAAAATCTTTGATGTGGAAGGTATTGTTATTCTTAGCGTAAGTGAGCACTATGTTAAAGACACTCTTGTTTTGTATCAAATCGTCACTAACAATCTTATTCTTGACATATTCAAAAACCTCACTTTCCTTCTTTATCATGCCGCACCACATAAGCCAATCAACGATTTCGTAAGTCTCACCTTTCCTAATGACCTCCCCCCTCTTCTCTAAATGGGAGGGAACAGACGATAGGTCTTTTCTAGCAATGCGCTTTATTCGATCGCTTTCGTTTTTCCATTCTCTAATTTTGCCCTTTCCACCTATCGCCATCAATGCCCCTCTCATAAGCGTTGTCTTATTAATTATTCGTTTACTGGTAATCTCTTGTGGCTGTAGAATGCCACTTCTCCCTTCGATTCTTTCAATTCTCTTTTCAAGAGTATCAATCTTCCCAACTATATCGTCATACATAGATTTTAGTATACTAATTGCCTCTTCAATTTTCATTTTTTGGGGGTTCATGGTTTTCTACTAATCAAGCACTTCTTATAACATACCAAAAGAGTACCTTTTATAAAAACTTTTGCAGCTTTTATAAGTTTTTAGCTCTGTGTCAAATGCTGTCTCTCCCTTGACATTCGTCTTGGTGGACCCTCCAGTTAGGTTGAAAAGGAGCTGAGGCAAACAATGCCAGTTTCTACACAGAAAGAGGAACGCCCCTATAGATACATCAGGTAACATCTTTTTCCCTTAATCCTATAAAAAAACCGTGTATTGCCCTAAACATTTCACCGAGGAACTCATCACTACATTCAAAAATAGGAAAGTCTTTCTCATACGAGGCTAACTTTAAAATCCACGCTAGCGACCCCTTTTTTTGTGCGTTTCTCTCAAATTTTTCTTTTTCTTTTTTATAATTTTCCTCTGTCCATTCTAAATTATCCGTAAACCACTCTTTTGAATATATCACGATATTTGCTCCAATCTCATCTAATTCGTCAGTGAGCGCCTCTACATAGTGCTCGTACGCATTTTCTCCATCATAAGTGGATGTACCTATACTATCTTCCATCATTTTCAACCCCCTAATTTTGGTATAATCTAATTGGTCTACGATTGTCTCAACAAGACTTTGTCCAAATCTGTATCCTTTTTCTTCCTCCTCCTTTTTTTTAAAAGCAATAATTTTTTCGGTCCAACCTTCTCCAGCTGAGCTTATTCTGTTTTTTATCCATTGGATGGTTATCTTAGCGTGCCCCGTTTCATCCTTTGAAGGGGTTCTAGAGTGCATAACAGATTTTCTGAAATAATTAAGGTCGTCAAATCTTACCCCAGTTTTCTCTTTGTCTATAAAAAACCTTGAAAAGACATTTGCCCAGTTCTGTAAAATTATCACTTTATAGTCGGAAAAGTCGGCATAGTTGATGAGATTCTCTTCAGCTAACTTTCCTGCTCTTTCATCGTCAGCTTTTCTTTTTTGCCATTGTGTTCTTATCTCTTTTTGGATTCCCTGTCTAAACCACTTATCACCTAAAAAACTTTTAAGCTCCTCCATTATAAAGTACCTGATAACTTTTTCAAAACCTATAATGACGGGCGGTTCTTCTGATTCCACCAATACAGCAACTTCCCCTCTTTCTTTCTTTTCTTTTCTAACTTTAGAAGTCACCCATTTTTTAGTTTCAATCCAGATATATTTAATAGATGTCATTTTATGCCTCTCAGAAACCCCCAGATGTTCTTCGCTTTAACAATATTCCAATTCTCTTTATTCGTTATGCAATACCAATAGGCCATTTTTTTTTGCCCCTTTATATCTCCTCTCCTATATTGGCATTATAACCACAGAAAATATAAACTTTTCCCTTTATACCCCTTAATTGTCGAGAGGAATGTTAAGGTGGGCGAAGCTTCTTCCATGCCTGCTTGGTTTTCGGATTCGTTGCAATTTTTAAGATTTATGCTATTAAATCACCTATCTTATTTCGTAAATCGTCATTCTTTTCTTTTATTTTTTTAATTTCGTCAATCAGCGGCAAATAACGTCCTAAATCGGTCGCAGATGGTAATTTTTTATGAATTTTATATTGAGAATTGTAATAGCCCTGTATATCTTGGTATAATTGTGCGCCTATATACTTTAATCCTCCTTGAGTTTTAAATACCGTCCATCCATCATCTCTAAAGCCAAGAGATACGGAAAGAAGCTCATTTAATTTCACTGGTGAGTGATTTTCCATTTCTTCTTGAAAATCTTCCAATAGACTCTTATTTGAATTAAAGTCCGCTAATAATATACTTAAAATTGTTTCGCGTATATCTTTATCCTGCTTTTTTCTGTCTTTAATTATTTGCATCAATGTTAAGAAGGTTATAATGGCCAACGATGCTGTTACAATTGCTAACCCCTTTGTCCATTTTGATGTGCTTTCTGATGCTTCTGCACTTTTCTTCTCTGCCTCTAAAACCTCAGCCTGTTTGGTAAGTTTTTCATATTCTATAGGCTCTATTATTGAAATAGATTTGATCCACCATTTTGACTCTTCTTTTTCTTTCCATCTCAACTCATGAAATCCCGTTTCATGAAAAAATACGTTAATCGAAAAATTCTTGCTTTCTCCTGCACCTAATAATGTCGCATTTAATTTCTCTGATAGACTGATTGTATCATGAATCCTAACACAAGCCAAATCCTTATATGAATAAAGGGTACTATCTGGTTCCAGATTCTCTGTATCTCTTGGACTGCACTCAATTTCCAAAGTTTTGTTAGTTAAGTTCACTTCTTTATTTGGTGCTCCAACGATAACATATCCTGTATAATTAAATCCTACCAGTCCTATTGTTTTACAACAACTCGTAGCAGTAACATTTATCCCATAAAAGTCAGGGAATTTTATGTATATGTCCAATTGCTCTTCAGCTGATGAAGCAGGTGTAAATGTCAAAAGCATTATCAAAAACAGGAGAATGAGCCCCTTCACAAACATATCTATACCAATAAGGGATAAGCATATAAAACTTTCGCTATCGGATTATTTGTACCTTGAAGCTATATTTCTAATCGGAAACGAAGAAAAACCCCGCTAGCACAAAAATATCGCAAAGCTTATATCTCGAGAGTGATCATATAGCCATTATTTTACCCCTTTCATATTTTCACGGAGAGCTAATGCCCCTTAGATGAATTGGCTGAAAACATATAAATAACTCACCATATCTTCCAATAACAAATGTTTTCAGAAACAAAAGAGGCAACCCCTCAAATATCCATGCCAAAACAACCCCTAAAATCAATTACGACCTTTTTATTTTATCCTCGGCTAAAAAGCATCCACAGAAAATACACTAAAACAAGAATCACAATCAGAATTACAATCGCAATGATGATA
>CAZXYJ010000020.1:0-13817 GCA_964644925.1 uncultured Halobacteria archaeon
CAGAAAATACACTAAAACAAGAATCACAATCAGAATTACAATCGCAATGATGATATAAGGCAAGAATTCAATTATCAGCCATAATATACCCAAAAGAATAAGGATGCCGAGCAGTAGAAACACCAATACCGGTATCCCGCTCAAAAACCATACCAATCGCATAATTTATCCCCTTTTTCCTGTTGTATAGTATCAAACTATAACTCCCTTCTATTTAAGTTAAGACACGGATTTATTTGAGTTCAACATTGCTGACTTTTGTCGTCTGTCTGCGTTAATCTGTGTCAATAATCCATTTTCTTGAAATTTTGCGGTATTTGTCATTGGTCTAAATTTCCATATTCAGCTACCGCGACTATCATCTCCTCCGCGATTTTCAACAATCGAAGCCACGTATTTGCCGCTGCTCGCACTATTACAATGTCCTCTCCACGGATACACACGGTTAATTCATTCCCATTAAGAGCAGTATCAACAAAAGAACGTCTTTTATCCTCGTTCCCCTTCTCCCTTCCCCCCTCCTCTTCTTCACGTATTGACTCGTATATCGTTTTTATTACCGCTTCTTCATCCTGAAACACGAATTTCGCTTCGACGTTCATTTCGTTTTTCTGGTTGTGTATAAAATATAACATCTACTTATTTAAGACGCAGATTTACGCGGATTTACACGGATTTATTTTTTTCTGCGTTAATCAGTGTTAATCTGTGTCAACAATTTATTTTATTTTGTTTTTTCTTTTCTTTTTTCATCTTGTGGCAATCTCGTGAAATCTCGTGGTTTATTAATTGCAATTTATTACCGGAATGCCTATAATTACAATTATTCTGCTTTTAGTTTTTTCACCACGACTGTCGGTCTTTCCTTCCTCAACGCTCTATAACCACAGTACGGGCATCTTACACTTGGGTATCCTGTCTTTATCTCTACCGTTTTTTTGCATCGCAAACAATAGTATGACATCTTTATTCTTCCCCTCCTCCCGGCAATTCTGTTCCCGCTTCTGCCTCTATCTCTATCCCGCGATCCACCATTTTATTTATCGCCCTCTGTGCGGTCATACCCATGGTGGTTTGCGGAATATAGGTTCCACCACTAAACGTAAAACCACATTTTGAACATTTCCATATGCCTGTGCCTCTCCTTGCTACCGAGTACCGTTCACATTTAGGGCACTTATGTGCGGCGTTCGTCTTACTTTCTATCTCTGTAATGGCTTTCCTTATTTTCCTGCCATACCTTGCTCCAAACCTGCCCGCGGATTTTGTTTTCTTCCCCTTCTTTCTCTTTTGCTTCCTCGTCATTTCTCATATCATACCCTTTCATTTAGTTATCTAAAACTGATATAATAAATATATATACTAAAATAAATCTGCGTAAATCAGTGTAAATCTGTGTCTCAAATAGAATGAAGTTATACTTTATATACAATGAAACTATCAGATTTGAATTTAAAAGGGCTGGAATCCGTCTTTGTTGATGCTAACGACGTAGAACTGTTCCCGCCGCAAGAAGAGGCGATACGAGCGGGACTGCTCGATACGAACAAAAATTTCGTCATCGCTTCGCCCACGGCGAGCGGGAAAACGCTGTTAGCAGAATTGGTGATGCTAAAATCGATTTTGCATGCTTCGGGGAAATGTCTTTATGCAGTACCTCTAAATGCCCTGGCATACGAGAAATATCAGAATTTTAAGGCTAAATACGGCGGTATTGCAAAAGTTGGCATATCAACTGGCGATTACGAAAGTTCTTCGCGGTATCTCGAGAGATACGACATCGTGATTCTCACATTTGAAAAACTGGACTCGCTCACGCGCCTAAAACCTGCCTGGTTAAGGCGGATTTCGGTTGTGGTAGTGGATGAGGTGCACGTGTTGGGTGATGAGAAACGAGGACCAAGGTTAGAGGGTGCAATGGCACGGTTTATGAGCTTCAATCTTAGTGTAAGGGTCATTGCTCTGTCGGCAACGATACCAAATGCAGAAGAGTTAGGCAACTGGCTGCAAGCATCCTTGATACGTTCTGAATGGAGACCCGTGCCGTTAAAGGAGGAAGTGTTTCTGGCAGCAAAGGGCGACCGCGAGATAATAGAACGCGTGGAGGCGGAAGTGGAAGAGGGCTCGCAAGTGCTTGTTTTTGTAAATACAAAGAGAGGCTCGGCTTCTTTTGCAAGAAAAATCGCTGCACACCTGAACGTGTCGAGTAAGGAGCTGGACGAACTCGCGGAACGCGTGGACATCGGTGTGGACGACCTCAGCGACCTGGTCAGGCATGGTGTCGCATATCATAACTCGTGGCTGCATCCAGCGCAACGAAAAGCGATTGAAGAGAGTTTCCGGAGCAAAGGGGCGGGATTAAAAGTAATCTGCTGCACTCCAACCCTGGCAATGGGCGTTTCTTTACCCGCAAAAACGGTTTTAATCAGGAATTATAGGTTCTTCACGCTTGGACGGGGGAATGAACCGATGCCCGTGTGCTGGGTGAAACAGGTATTTGGTCGTGCAGGAAGACCGGAACACGACAAATATGGAATAGGACTTATCGTTGCGAGGAGCGAGGACGAGCGCGAAGAGATAGAGAATTTTTACATAAATGGCGATTTGGAACGCACAGAATCGCAGTTTTCAGCAGCAGCGATGACCGAGCAGATTCTCGCAACTATCGTGGCGGGTGCGAATCACATAGGCAAGGGCAAAGGCACGGACAGGGCGAGCATCCTCGAATTCCTCGACAGTACCTTCTATGCGTATCAAAACCGCACTCAAATGGCACTCGTGAAAGCGCAGATGGACGGCATACTGGAGGATTTATCAGATGAAGGGTTTATCACCATAACAAAGAGCAATGAAGAAGAAGTAAAAGCTACGGTTTTCGGGATGCTTTCTTCAAGGCTGTATTTGTCTACAAAATCCGCATTGGAGCTGAGAGAAGGCATACTATCTTTGGATACATGGGAAAGGGAAAAAGGAACAAAAATATCTGATTTCGACCTCTTGCTGCTTTTATGCAAATGCGATGAGGTGGTTCCGCTGAAGGTGAAAGCCTCGATGGAAATAGCAGCCAACCTTAGCGACAATATCGAATGGCTGTACGGTGGCGCTTATGCGTTGGGTAGCGCTATCGTTGCACACGCATGGATTGGCGAACGCACGTACCCCGAGATGAAGGAGAAGTTTGGAATATATCCCGGGGAAATACACAACGACGTCTATGTTCTGGGATGGATGTGTTATGCCGCGTCGAGAATGGCAGAATTTCTTCAGGCTGAAAATATGTGTGCGCGACTCGGTATGTTAAAGGACAGGATAAGGCACGGTATTAAAACCGACCTGCTTGGATTGGTTTCTATAAGAGGCGTTGGCAGGGTAATCGCAAGGGGATTGCATTCCGCGGGATTCAGGAACCCCTCAGAAGTGGTAAAAGCAGATATAACGCAGTTGGAACTGGCTCCCGGAGTTGGAAAGAAACGAGCGAAAAAGCTAAAGGAAGAAGCGTTGAGAAGAATGTAACCACAAGATTACACAGATTTTCACAAGAAAGAACAATTTTTGATAATTGGACGCAGATGAACGCAGATAATCAGGATTTTAAATATAATGTTTAATAGACAGAGGAGATTATTGGAATCTTCTATCGAGTTTATAATAAACTGGGTTGGGAAATAGTTTTCTGCGTAAATCTGCGTCCTAAATATTTTCTTGTGTTAATCTCGTGGAATCTCGTGGTTCATTAATTATCCATACATGTAGTGCAAAGCATCAGATGGTTCGGCTCCTACACCCTCGCCACGATAAGCAGCTCTCGCCCTTTGTCTTTCTTTCTCTATTCCCTTTTCGACCGCTTCTGCACTTTCCTTGAGCATCTCTTCTGTCTTTGCCGTTTCTATGTCTAAACCCGATAATCGCTTAAACGCTCTAAGGGCACATGCACAGGCTCGTAGGTCTTCGGGATATTCACCCACACCGAGAACCGAATAACTCGCAATACCGAGTTTAGAAGCGAAACCCGGTAGAAGTCCCGTTTTACGAATAATGGAGAATCTGCCGATATTTTTTCGCGTCATGCGTTTAATCCCCGCAGGAATTTCTTTCTTCGATCCTTCAAAAAAGCCAACATAAGCTTCTGTTTCCTCTTTTACCTGTTTGGAAGGTTCCTGTAAGGGTAAAATCACGCCTACGGTGTATAACTCCTTAACGCCTAACTCTTTTGAAAGTTTAGCCACGCGTTCCGCCTGTTTGTACGCTGCTTTTGGAATATACTCCACCTCTGGATATTTGCCGACATAACAGAATAATCGCTTCTCCTCACTGAACCAAACCTCATCATGCGGAATTTCAAATTCGTCTTCCCGCGCTTCTACTATGGGTGGGAAGTCATAAGAATACAAACTCAATATCTTTTCAGAATCATTTAAAAACTCCTTTATGTGGTATGGTATGATATTCCCCATCGGCGGAAATCCCGCAATCAGAATATTTTCGTAATTCCTTGTCCTTTCTTTGAATTCCTCCTCGTCTACGTTCCAACAAACCGTGAATTCTTCGATTTCAAAGCCTCTGCCCACTCCCTCTCCCGCTTTTGAAGTTCTCATTTCTCAATCTCGTTTCGTTCTCTCACTTCTCTTTTCTCGATTCGATAATTGCATTAACCAGCCTTTCCACCGTTTCTCTGTATTCTTTCCGCTCTTCTTTCAATTCCTCCAAAACCCGCTCCATGTTCTCTGCTATCTTTCCATATTTTGCATCTACGTTGTCAAACCTCTGGATGGTGTCGTGATGAAAATCCAGTAGAAGAGTTTTGTTTTCCTCTCGGGATTCTCGCATTTCATTCACACCACTTTTTATAGTGGTGAGGGTTGTGTCTTGTTTCTCAATCATCACATCCTGCTTACCCAGCATCTGGTCCTGCTTTGTGGCAAGCATCTCATTTCCCGTTTTTATAATGGCGATAGTTTCGTCTTGTTTGCCCAGCATTGAGTCTTGTTTATCAAGTGTTTGATCATGCTTTCCAAGTGCCTGCTTCTGCATCTCAACGGTCAGCTTCTGCATCTCAATCATCCCCAATCCCGCCTGAACGATCTTTGAGAGTTGCAAAGCAGATAATACGCCGGAAAAATCCTCTATCGTCATTATATCCCCTTCGTATTCCTTTTCCTCCACTGAGATATTCTCAACTTCTGCAAAATCGGGCCAGTTTTCATTGGCAAATTTCAGGAAATTATCTATCTCCCTCCCTTCTCCACCCACTCGAACATCAACAACCTCCTTTCCATTTTCCTTAATATTCTTAGCATGGAAGTTCGGAATTTTAAGTTCCTGTGCTTTTTCCATAAGGAATGGTCTGTAACCCACGTTATGCACCTTCCTGCCTCTTATTAATATCCTTTTTTTAACGGGCATTTTTTCATTATCAAATTAACAAAAGAGAACAATAGAATATATAAAGAAAGGTTTGTTGAGAGATGAAAGAGGAAAGATATGACGTTGTAATCGTAGGGGCAGGGCCTGCGGGAAGTGTAACAGCCAAAACCGCCGCTGAACGTGGCTTAGACGTGCTTTTGATAGAAAGAAATCCGGAGATTGGCGTGCCTGTGAAATGCGCAGAAGGCGTAAGCAAAGAAATAGAGCAGTTCGTTTCCATTGATAAGAAATGTATATGTGCAGAAGTGAACGGGGCGAACATATACGGTCCCGACGGCACGAAAGTGGCTTTGTCAGGGGAAAAGATGGAGGAAGTGGGCTATGTGCTCGAACGTAGATTATTTGACAAAGCGCTTGCAATTGAAGCTGCAAATGCGGGTGCCGAGGTACGAGTCAAAACAGAAGCGTATAGTGTCATTAAAGCGGACGCTGACGGATACGCAAAAGGCGTTTGTGTTCGCGGTATGGGCGAGGATACACGCGTTTATGCGAATGTCGTGGTTGCTGCGGATGGAGTAGAGTCAAAAATAGGCAGATGGGCGGGTATTGACACGAGGTTGCGACCTTCGGAGATATGTGTCTGCGCCGAGTTCCTTATGTGTGATATAGAGTTTGAGACCGATTATTCCGAATTTTTTGTGGGCAGTGAAATTGCACCACAAGGCTATGCATGGATATTTCCAAAAGGAGGAGATCGTGCAAATGTGGGTCTTGGGATAGGTGGTGATGCTTCTGGTGAAGGCCACCGTGCAATTGGTTATCTGAAGGCATTTGCCCGTGATAAGTTCCCCGATGGCAAGACGGTGGCGGAGATGTGCGGTGCGGTGCCACTGAGCGGGCCGATTGCCGAAAGCGTAGCGGATGGGCTGATTTTAGTCGGCGATGCTGCGAGACACGTTAACCCATTGACCGGCGGCGGCATTTTGTATGCGATATGGGCAGGCCAGATAGCGGGTGACGTAATAGCGAAGGCATCGCAGGAAAACAATTTCTCGAAGGATAGATTAATGGAATACGATAACAGGTGGCGAAACGCGTTTGAAAAACGGCTGATGACCGGCTTAAAAGCAAAGGAGTTCTTATCCAAATTGTCGGACAACGACTTCAACGAGCTTGCTCACTCTTTAGTGGGCGTAAACATAGCCGAGTTCACTACGACGGCGTTATTGATGGAACTCGTGAAAAAAAATCCGAAGCTGCTGTTTGGATTGGCGAAGATGCTGCTCTAAAACTTTTTTGCTTGCAAAAAAGTTTATCACACCCCCGACACCAAATCCAGCAATACCGCCTTCGGGTCCACTGCCTTAACCACGCCAGAAGCCAGCAGCACGCCGTCTGCACCCAGCTCTATCGCTGCTCGAACGTCTTCTCCGTTTGTAACGCCTGCACCACAGAGCACAATGCTTTCCACATCTACTTCTTTCACTTCTTTTACCGTATTCTCGACAATCCCGGGGTCCACCTTTGACACTGCCTGTCCTGTTCCTATCAGCTCTGGCGGCTCGACCGCAATTGCATACGGTTTCAATTCTGCAACTGCCCGGCTCACTGTGGCATTATTCGTGCAAACAATCGTTAAGAGGTCTAAACTCGCCGCCTTTTTTATGATGAAGTCTATGTCCGCTATTTTCAGCCTGTGCTCCGAGTGATTTACAAGCGACCCTGCGGCACCCGCATCCTTTACGGATTCCAGTGTTGTGAACCCGGTATGGCTGCCCGGTTCCACGGCGTCAACGTGCTGTGCGAAGCAAGGGATGTTCACCACAGAAGCTATGAGCGCAAGCTCGGCTTGTTGAGGGCAGATGGCAATGTTCGCTCCCGTCTCATCCGCGACCTCCTCGCATATTTCCGCGAGTTCAAATCCCTTCTCCCCCATTGATTCCGCATACGCCTTCTCATTCAGCACAATCACCGGCGTTTCTATTTTCGCGCCTATCCCTCCACCTATTCCCAGTCCTTCTTCTGTTATTTCCTCTAATGCTGTCATATCAATACTCATATTACAAAATCCCCCCTAAATCTTCTATCCCTCTCACTAAAAAAGTTGGTTTATAATTATATCCTTCTTTCTCCTCTCCTCTATAAATAAAAACCGAATCAATGCCCGCCCTCCTGGCTGCTAAAACACCCACGGGACTATCATCCACCAATACCGCCTCCTCCTTGCTCGTGTTTAATTCACTTAACACCTTATTTATGTAAAAAGGATTTGGCTTCCTGTTGTCCAGATTTTCTAACTCGCTCTGCCGCCCGTACCACATCCTGAAGTACTGTTTCAGCCCGAAATGCTCTAACGCGTAGTCCACACATGCTTGTTGTGAATCGCTCACCACCGCAAGATACGATTTTATGCTGAGGTATTTTATTACCGCCTCAGAACCTTTACAGGGCTTTATTTCGCCTCGCTGCATCGCGTCTATCTTCGCTTCTATAACGTCTTTCTCTCTGCGTGCCCAGAACTCCGCACAATCTAACTCAAATCTATCGCAGAATGTTCTCACGCCCTGGGCTCCATCAGAATATAGCGGGGCAAGAAAATACTTATCTATTTCTGCTATGCTGATGTTTAACCCATAATTGCTCAGCGTTTTTCTGAATGCTTCGTATGCCCACTCGTGTGCTACGGTCCCCTCCCCACGTGAATCCAGGAACGTTCCGTCCATGTCAAAAATGACAACTTTGTATTCAGTCCCCATAATAAATTTACTCGAGTTATATATACACTTTTTCTTTTTATAAAAAAGAAAACCTGTGCTAAAAGAAAAAAGACTTGTTTCTTTGGTAACGCTTTTCTTTCTTTTGTTGTGCTGGCTGGCAGACAGGGGTATTTTAACGGCATTACTTCTTTCATCTCTATTAATCTGCGTTAATCTGTGTCTATAATTTATTTTCTTGTGGTTATTATTATAAAGGGTGAGAGAGAAATGAGCGTTGTAACGAAGGAATTGCAGTTTGATACAAGAGGCGAAGTGGAGATGGTGGATATAACGGAGAAGGTAAACAGCAAGCTGAGAGAATCGGGCATCGAGGATGGAACGGTAACTATTTTTGTGCCCGGCGCGACAGGAGCGGTGACGACCATAGAATACGAGCCGGGTCTGTTGAAAGATTTACCCGATGCGTTGGAGAGATTATTCCCGAAAGGAATAGACTATGAGCATGAGCTCAGATGGCACGATGGCAACGGGCATTCGCATGTAAGAGCGTCTTTTTTGGGTCCCTCGCTAACCGTGCCTTTCGGGAATAAAAAGATGCTGTTAGGGACGTGGCAGCAGGTTGTGTTTATCGAGTTGGACAATAAGAGGAGGTCGAGAAGAATAATTCTTCAGATAATGGGATAGGGGAATATGCTCAATCATTTATTATCACGTTCATTTATTGCATGTGCAATTTTTATTTATTATTTTTTTATTTTTCTTTCATATATCCTAAACAAAAATTTCAGTATGAGGAATATGAAAAACCATTATGAGCGAATATTTGGCAATTTAGAGCTTTTATATTATCCTAAATTAAATTTTAAGTGTTAGAAAAGTTTTTATAGAGAAAATAATAATGGATAAGTAGATTGAAATGAGTGTCGTAATCGTTACCACTACTACCGTGGTGGTCGCTACTACCACGTTAGGCATAGCAGCCGCATTGGGTGCTATTGGAACCTGTATATTGATTTCGGCATTGATAGCCAAGGAACTGAGCACCTCTTACGAAACTCCTAAACCCCCTATCAAGGAGCGACTAAAATCGTTGACAAGCAGCTTTAACATCGCAATCATGCCCATGCTCATGATTTTCGCATTGATCGTTGCAGTGAAAGTGATGGAAGCTCTCGCAACATGATGAGGCTAAAAAATGAGAGAGAAGAAAAAAACAATACTTTTTTGCATCCGCATAAGCATAGCGATAATAGCAGTGCTGATGCTTGTCATGGCAACCTTTCCGGTTGCGAGTGCTATAGAAGATATAGTGGAGAAGGGAGACCGTCCGGAGCTTAAGCGTGAGCCTTTGTTTAGCATTGATGCAAATACAACATTAGAAGTGGACTTGAACAAAGGCGTTATCTCAGAAGATTTGAAGAAGGCATTCGAAGCTGAAGGATTCCCACTGCCTGAAAATGCCACCATTAGGAAAGAGATAGAAGTGAAGAAACAATTTGGAAAAGAAGCACCTGCGGGTGATGAATGGGAGATAATCACTGAAGAAAAGGTCTCCACACTCGAGAAAGAAGATGAGAATATCTGCACTATCAAGAAAGAGGGCAGGAAGCTAAACGTTTACAAATGTTTTAGACCGGTAGTCATTTCCTGCGATCTCAATGGTACCGAAGTAAATGAATTCGCACCAGGCGAAGATGTTTATGTAAAGGGAAGAAGGTTTGGGCCCCTTTCAAAATACAAAATCTGGATACAGGATGACCCAGTAAGGCGGTGGGAGGAGCTGAACCCTTCAGAAGACCCTTCTGGAGGGCAGGAAGAGATTAAAACAGAATGGGGTGGATGGGATGAATGGGGTACATTTGGACCTACGCGGATATGGCAGATACATTCAGATGCACAGGTTACATATCACGAATACGATATCGTTGTTGATTATCAGAAGGATGTAGGCGCGGGTTATTACACCCCATTTGATGGTCTGGATTCTGCCTCTTGCGCTGGAATTGTTGCACCGGTTCCCGATGTCAGTTCGCTTATTCTATTTGCAAGCGGGCTGGTGCTGGTCTCGGTGTACTTTGCCTATGGGAGAAGGCAGAGAAAGGTGATAGGTTAAAGGTGATAAGTGATAGGTAACCTGTCTTGCACCTAAAACATAACACCTTAAACCTAACATCTAACACCTAACACCTAAACATAAACATGACGAAGAAAGAATATATTATCCTGTTCGGTTCCGCACTGCTCATAGCAGGTCTTTATCATGAAGTCGTTCTGTGGCTTTTCCATGCATGGCTTGATAATCCGTATTACAGCCACGGATTGCTTCTGCTTCTTGTAGGTGCAGTTCTTATATACATCAAGCGAAGTGAATTTTATCGTGCAGAACCGGAAGACTGGCATGTTCTACCGCTTGGTGTCGGACTTTTCCTATACCTTCTCGGTATTATCTGGCACCAACCCGTGCTGCTCGCATTTTCACTCTTGCCAGTCCTCACAGGATTTTCGTTAGTCTTCTTAGGAAAAGGAGCAAAACCTCTTATCTTCCCTATCTTCCTCCTCGTTACTGCCATACCGGTTCCCTCCTTCGAGTTGCTGACTCTTCCCTTCCAGAACCTGTCAGCCTCTGCGGTATCTGTGATTTTCGGATTCTTTGGCATGCCTGCTTCAATGACAGGAAACAGCATAAGCCTGGCTGGAAACACTTACTGGATAGCACCGGCATGCAGCGGCTTGAATAGAATTATGCCTCTTTTAGCATTGACTGCAATTATCGCTTACCTGCTTCAAGGAAGCCTGCTTGCCAGGATTTCACTGTTAGCCCTTGTTATCCCACTTGCTCTTGTATCAAATATATTCCGGCTTTTCATTACGTTACTCATCGGCAATTGGTATGGTATGGAAGCAGCAATTGGTTTCTTCCATAACTTCTCCAGCATTCTCTTCTTCTTGTTCGCCCTGGCGCTAATTTTGGCATTTGCGCACCTTTTTAAGTTGCGAATTGGTAGCGGAAATAAAAAACCACGAGATTCCACGAGATAGACACAAGACCAGAAATCAGAGAATAGAAAACAGAAAGCAGATTTCAAAAATTGCCTAATTTTTTGAATTTTTTAAAAATCTAAGTAATTTCTGTTCTCTGACCTCTGTTCTCTGGCTTCTTGTATCTCCACAATTTCTCGTGAAAATCTGTGTAATCTTGTGGTTATAAAAGGAGCTAAACAAATACAACATAATTATGAAATATGCATTTCGGATGATCATCGGCATAATCGCATTGGTCACTGTATTAACCCCGTTACTATCCACGCCAGGCATGGTCTCACCCGGCGGTGTCTCGTTGATAGCAACAGAGATTCGTGGTTCTACAGGAGAGGAGATATTTGTCAGGACAAAACTCGATTTCGCTCAGCCCGAAGTGATGAAGGCCTTCCCTCAGACTATTGGTGAGTGGCACAGCTTCAGCTACAACTGGTCGAGGTTCGAAAAAAGTCTCGGTGCCGATATTATGCTCTCTCGCGCATATCGGCATCCCGACTTCTCCAACCCTATCTTTTTCCTCATCGTTCAAAGCACGAATTTATCTTCTTTCCATCCACCTATTGTTTGCTACCCTGCATTGGGCTATGAAATAGATGAGGAAGGAGTAGAACAGGTTCCCATTGAAAATGCCTCATGGGCTAAGGGACCCTGGCGGTCAGAGCGTGAAGGGCTTATTTTTAAGGGCGAGATGAACATAAAGAAGCTGGTGGTGATTAAACGCACCGATGGCAAGATAACGGAGAAAAGGGTTGTGCTCTATTACTATGTAAAAGATGAGCGAATGTCCATTCCAAATGAAGTAACAATGGTACGACTATCCGCCTTAGCGCCTTTAAACGGTTCATATCAGGATACGTTAGAGCCGATGAAGAAGCTCGCTTCTGACACATTCCCGGCGATGTTTGAGGTAAAGCCTGAGGAAAGAATAATCGCAGAGATATTGGTCATCGAGCATGGACTTCTTGGTTTATTGGCAATTGCCATGGTAGTCACAGCGCCGATTTTTTTCATGCTGTTACCATTTCTCAGGACCATGAGAATGAGGTGAAAGCATGCTTGCAGAAGAGAATGACCGGAAAGCGAAGTTCTTCCCATTTATTTACCTCGTGCTCATAGTCCTCACAGAGTTGATCACTTCTCTCGGTAGTCCCAGATGGGGGCTTTTTTGTCATTGTGTCATTATGTACACACTTTTCGGTCATGCTGCACTTTTATATCCCGCGGAAAAACATAGTTCATATCTCCTGATGTCTATCGCCTTTGCACCCCTGATCCGGATTATCTCCCTTTATGCTCCCCTTTCAAGGTTCTATTTCTTGCAGTGGTTCCCGATATTAAGCATTCCGTTATTTTTCAGCGCCTTCCTCTTGATTTCATTTCAGCATCTCGATGAATGTGATCTCGGTCTTGTGCTCAAATTGAGACAAGTTCCATTACAAATTGCAATTTGCTTTACAGGCATACTTTTTGGCTATGTCGAGTATCTCATCTTAAAGCCCAATCCTTTGATAGAAGAACTTTCCTTCAGGACGCTCATTGCTCCGATTCTGATCATGCTGGTTTGCACCGGCTTAATAGAGGAACTTATCTTCCGTGGCATTATTCAACACAACGCCATCACATATTTCAATTCAAGCATAGGAATCCTCTTTGTCACGCTCCTTTTCGCCGTAATGCACATCGGAAACCTGTCTCTACTCGATGTGGTCTTCGTCTTCCTAATCGGCTACTTCTATGCTTATGCGGTGAAGTTCACAGGCTCTATCATCGGCGTCAGCATCTCACACGGTTTGACAAATGTCGTTCTGTTTCTGTTCATGCCTCTACTCTGGACGCTTTAATTTCGGGGCTGAATCCCTTCGCTTGCGTTGCAGCCCAGTATCCCATCCCCCCTGCTTCACAACATCCTGTTACCAGACAGGATGCAAGGTTCAGTTCTGAGGTGGCGGCTAACCTTTCCTCAGGTTGGATTTGCACCAACTGGCTATTATGATTTTTGCTTGGCACACTCATTTTTCACTGTCTGTTCAAAATTACACTGAATTTTGAGCCGATACTAAAAGACTATCATCTTCCTAAACAACGTTTTATAAACATTTCAGACGGATATTCGTGAATAGTCGTAGCAATAATCTCCCCTGCCCCATATTTCAACACAACCAAAATCGCTTTCGTATTCTCCTCTTTATCGTCTTTTATTCTTAATATTACTTCCCATTCTATCCCTGCCTCTTCGAAGTAGCCATCGCACATGCATTCTTCTTTTTCCACTATCGCTGCTGCTTTATGCTCCTTCACCACCTCGGTTCTTACCCGCCTCTTCTCCATCACATATTCGATTTTTACGGGAAGCCAATTGTATGCGTCCTTGTTTGAAAGCGCACCTGACACTAAAAGAACCCCTCCTGTCTTTACAAAATCCTTTATACGCGCGCTATTTGCTCTGAGCCCCTTTAGTATTCCTGAATATAGTTCATTCCCAAATCCCGCCGGAACTATTACTAACTTATAGCCGGTAAATGAAAAGAAGGGAACAGACAATACATTCGGCATTATTAGCTCACAATCAAACCTCTTATCGGTGAGGTGCTGCATAAAAGGCGTATCTTTATCCCATAATAACGCTATTTCTCTTTCCTTCACTTCTTCTTTAACACCACTATGTCAGGTCGCGGTGAAGCTTTAGAGCCTGCAAAT
>CAZXYJ010000021.1:0-5772 GCA_964644925.1 uncultured Halobacteria archaeon
GTGTGAATATTATCCCTGTCATTTTCACGGTCAGGATTGCACGTGGTGTTTCTGCCCCTTTTATCCCTGTGAAGACGAACAAACAGGAGGTGAATGGGTGCTCAAGAAGGACGGAGGGCGTATTTGGGGCTGCTCATATTGTTTCTGGATACACAACTCGGAAGTTGCAAAGGAACTGTGGAGGGCGTTCAAGAGATTTGGAATAGCTCGTGTTGAAGACATTGAAGAAAGAAAAGAAGACCTGAAAAAAATGTTTTCGCTTTTAAAAGAGAAATACCCGCCAAGCACGGAAAAATAATGTTCTCTCGTGGAAATCTGAGTAGTCTTGTGGTTAATAATTTTTGGAATGGCTATACTTATAATTGTTTTACCGTTCCATAACTTCCTTTTAACAACACCGCTTTTACTTCCGCTACAGGAACCCTAATCTGTTCCATTGTGTCCCTTTCCCTTATCGTTACCGTATCGTCTTCCAGCGTGTCGTAATCTATAGTGATACAATAAGGCGTGCCTATCTCGTCCTGACGCCGATACCGCCTGCCAATACTGCCCGAATCGTCATATTCAACGAATATCCCCTCATTTCTCAAGTTCTGGAACACTTCTTTTGCTTTACGCTTCAACTCATCCCGATTGAGCAATGGGAACACCGCAGCTCTTATCGGTGCCATTTCCTTCTCAAACCTCAGCACTTTTCTTTTCTCTTTCCCCACCTGCTCCTCGTAAAACGAACTTTCCAGTAACGCATAGATTATCCGGTCTATTCCATAAGAGGGTTCGATCACGTGCGGTATAATCTTCGCTTTTGCCTTTGCCTTCTCCGCTTCACCTTCGGCTTGCACTTGAGATTGCAATTGAGGATACACGCCCATATCGGTATTTGAATATGATGCATGTGACGAAAGGTCATAATCCCCCCTATCCGCCACACCTACAATCTCCATCCAGCTATATCTATCGCTAAAGAATTCCGCATCCCAGCAATCTCGTGCATAATGTGCCATCTCTTCTGGCTCATGCTGTCGGAACCTCAGTTTATCTCGTGGAATTCCTATCGCCACCAAAAATTCGTCCACCTTTGCTATGTGATACCCTAAATACTCATTTGCGATTGTTCCGCTCCTGACTGCTTCTTCCACGGTCTCTTCCATCTCCTCCTGGGCTTGCGCTCCTTCACCTGGAACTAACCTCAGCTTTCGTTCCTTCACCTCTTCAAACCGCGGATGTTTGTTTTTCTCATCGGGATATACAAAAACCTCCGCTTCTGCTATTGTGAATTCACGCAGTCGAATAAGGCTCTGTCTTGGTGAAATCTCGTTTCTGTATGCTTTCCCTATCTGAATTACACCAAAAGGCAGTTTATCGCGATTGAACCTCAGCAATCGCGGGAAATTGAGAAAAGTCCCCTGCGCTGTCTCAGGTCGCAGATAACCTTCGCTTTTGTCCAGCACCTTTCCCCCCTTTTCTCCTTTTGGCACGCCTATTCTCGTCTGGAACATCAGATTGAACTCACCTGCCGCTTCAAGCTCTCCACCACATTCAGGGCAGGACTTATTTATATCTATACCCTCATCCACACGAAAAAATGTCTTGCAGTGCTTGCACACCACTGTCCGGTCCGTAAAACTTTCTAAGTGCCCTGATGCTTCAAATACATCTCTCGGCGCAACGCTTGTCGTCTCTATCTCATAAAAACCCTCTCTCGTATAGAAAGCTCTCCACGCCGTTTCCACCCGCCGTTTCAGTAATGCACCCAGAGGAGCGTAGTCATAGAAGCCCGCAACACCGCCGTATATCTCAAAAGCCAGCCACAGGAATCCCCTTCTACGTGCAAGCTCTGCTATTCCGTCCCTTCTCCCCTCTTTAATACCTGCACTCACCATTTCTCACTTTGACTTTGCACTTATCATTTTTCATTTTAGACTTTGCATTTTGCATTGTGTGTACTACTCAACCCGTACATCCTCCTTTATCTTCTCCCACTGCCTATTTCCATCTCTGAGTTCTGCGCTCCCTAACAGCGCTAATTCTATCGCTTTTGCTATGTGTTCCCTTTGCTTATCCGTTAAAAAAATCAGCGATTCGCTATAAGAATCCACAAAATATCTGAGCCCATTTACAAGGTGCTCATGCATCTCTTTAAACCGCTGCGGTGCCTTAATGTACTCAGCCTCACTGAGTCCGCTCTTTGCGGCGCTTCCACACCTTTTCATCTCTTCTTCATATTTGGGCTCTGCGATTTTCTCCCAGAAGAAGTCATGCATGGTCACCACGCCGTCTATAACTGAAGTTATTTCTCCCAGTAAATCTGAACAACTCATCAAATAAAATTTCTCATCCTCGTTTATTCTATACCGCGTTCTTCGCTGTTTGAAAAGCCCACCAAAAACAGTCATTTGTAGCTGCCCTCCATCCCCCCTCTATTCCAGAACCTTAAGAAGGTCCCTATCGAGTAGCATGCCGGTCAATTTACCTCTTGTAGAGATAACAGGAAGCTGGTCGAACTTGTTTTCGCTCATTTTTCCCGCACATTCGTTCACTTCACAATTACGAGTCGCTGTAACCACTTCCTTCACCATCACGTCTTTCACACGCTTATCCGGTAATTTCATCTTTGATACGCCGTAGTACAGTTTCATCGTATCTCTCATCCCTTCCCATGTCCATGCATCTTCATCCGCGCCTAAAGAGAGGTCTGAATGTTCTGTTTCATCCTCTATCACCGCAGCGTTTATCAAATCCCTATCTGTCATCAGTCCAACAAGTTCGAATTCCGAATTCAGAACAGGAGCGGCCTTTACCCTCCCAAGCTCCATTATTCTGCCTGCAACTGATAAAGGCATCTCATCCCATATTGCTATGGTCTTTTCCCCCACGTAATTGTCTATGGGCGCCTTATAGCTCCCCTTCGCTATTTGCCTGACGATGTCCGCAACGGTAATTATCCCAACAAGCTTCTCGCCCTCCACCACGGGCAAACGGCGAAAGCTATGGGAGAGAATAATCCGCGCAGCCTCTGCAATGGTAGCTTCTGGGCTGATAGTAACAGGATTTCTACTCATCAGCAGCGCTATTTGCCGCTCATTGGGATTTTTCAGCAAATCCTGTCTTGTAACTACTCCTTCTACTTTCCCTCCTTTAACAACGGGAACCCCTGAGATGTATCTTTCCTTGCATATCTCCATTATCACTTCTCTCGTTCCCGGCACGGTCACATAAGCGACATTCTCCACCATTATGTCCCTTATTCTCGTTTGCTCGTTCTGTTTCTCCTTATTTTGCGCCATATCTCATTATTCTGCTCTATCCTAAATTATTCTGTGTTCTCCATTATTTTGTACACGTTGTCATGCAGCCTTACTCGATCTTTCATCTTTAGCCCTATTGACTGCCCTACCGTAGCGAAATCGACTTTTTCGTTCTCTATCTCCATTGATTCTATGACCTGTTCGAACGATGTCGTAGCTCCTTCTACCTTTATCCTATCCCCTTCCTCTACATCACCACTCAACTTCACCACTGCAACATCTATCTTCGAGAAATAATGCGTGATTTTTCCTATTAACTTCTTTTCAACCATTTTATTTCTCCCTTTTTTGCTTCTACACCACCATACCGGAACCTTATTTCATATCTATCTTGTATTTCCCTTCGTAGTGTAAGAAGGGCATTTCCTTACCCGGCTCAACCTTCCCTTTCCCCTTCAACGCCCCCGGTATTTCTATTTCAATCGTTGAATAGTCGCCCAGGTCCATAATTTGCGCCATGTCCCCGGAAATTGAAAGCACTTGACCACTCCTTCGCTCTATCACCGGCACATATAGCTTCGCAGTAACCGGCTGAACCGCCGTTCTTTTTTGCGAATCGAATACGCCAATCCCTTCTACCCTCGCTTTCGCCGCCCCGTGCTTTCCTGGCTTTGAAGTCGTTATGTTAACTATTGTGCAGGGCTCCTCGTCTATAATCACGTATCTCCCCTCTTTTAATGTCCTTGCCTCGGTCAGCTCCTTCATTTTTTATCGTACCTCCGCTTTTATTCTCACGCTTAGTTAACTTACTTCTTATACCGCATCTTCTTCCTTCTTTTCTTCAGCTTGTGCTTCCGCATCTTTGCCAATTTCCTCTTCTTTCCGCAGGGAATTTAAATCACCACCTTTTTCGTTTTTCGCTGTTTTGATTTACTACTTATTCTCTTTTGATGCTTTGATACATAAAATATAAATAACCTTATTATGGTAAAGAAAAGATAAAAATGCAAGGGAGGAAAACGAGATGGGGCGGGTAGATAAAGCACCAGGTTGGATACTGAAATACAAGGAAAGGGTAGATAAAAGGGCAATAATGGTGGAGGACATTCTGAAAGCCGAGAACAAGATAAGGATAACGCCCATAAAGTTATCAACGGTGATGAGAGCGGTAAACTCGTTGGGTTATCCCGTTGCTGAATTACGAAGTGGTGAACCGATAGGTTTGGCGGCAGGCGTAAAAAAGGAGAAGCAGGGTGAAAAGATAAAAGAAGTCAGAATCGGACCAGACTGGTTGCAGAAATACCGCGACAGGATAGAAAATCGGACGATAACCGTAGAAGACATTCTGGAGGAGGAGAATAAGATAAGGCCAGAGCGAATAAAAATATCAACGGTGACGAGAGCGATAAACTCGATGGGCTATCTAATTACTGAATTGCGAAGGAGAAAAGAGGGAAAACCGGAAAAGGCAAAAACAGAGGAGGGCGGAGTAGAAAAGGTTGTTTATTCTTCTGGCATTGGTAAAATATCAAAAGAGACGGAGAAACGATTTGCAGATATTAAGAAGAGCTGGGAGGAACATCTGGATAAATCCATGCAGGATGATCATTTCGTAAATATCCTCCTTGCGTTAGCAAAACTACTTGAGCACGGGAAAACGCTTGCACCTGCGGAAGTACAAGACTAAAATGAGGGTGCTGGTGGCGGAATACGCAGTAGGAGGTGGGGACAAGGGGGAGAGCGCATCTTTACTGCGAGAAGGGAAAGCGATGCTTACAACGTTACGAGGTAGTTTTGAGCAGCTGGGTAATGAAGTTGTTTATCCGATGGCGGAAACGGATTTTGAATCAGCAGTGGACAAACTTTCAAAGAAAAGCGATGCGGGCATCGTTATCGCACCCGACGAGAAGCTATACGAACTTACGAAGATTCTGGAGTCAAATACCGCTAATCTGGGTTGCCCGTCGGAATGCGTAAAAATATGCGCCGACAAGATGCAGACGACAAAAATTCTGGATGATAACGGAATACCCGTACCGCGGATTGTTCCCGAAGAAGAAGTGAGAAACGGTAGAGCACAAAAAGCCGTATATGTAAAGAAGCCACGATACGGATGCGCATCGGAAAACGTGTTTATACTGAATGGAAAACAAAGTCAGAACGACGCTTCTTTTGTGGATAATCCTGGATATATCATAACGGAATTTATAAAAGGGGAGGACATAAGCAGTAGCGTGGTAGCTGGAGGTTCTTCCGTGTTGCCGCTGACGATAAACAAGCAATTTGTAGTGATGCGAGGAAAAAGGCTGATATACGAGGGAGGGTCGGTTCCGTATTCTGTAGGACGAGATGCCGAGAAGGCGATACTGAGCATAAGTAAGAGGGTTGTGACCATACTCCACTGCAAAGGATATGCGGGAATAGATTTCGTATTAGATGACGATGGCATGCCATACGTCGTGGACGTGAACCCAAGACCCACTACATCCATCGTGGGAACGGCAAAAGTGATAAATTATGAGGT
>CAZXYJ010000021.1:5872-7457 GCA_964644925.1 uncultured Halobacteria archaeon
AGGGTCGGTTCATAGTCACCCGCATCCCGCTGCTATGCACCCATCAGAGCAGGACTTGCTGATGTTTTCCAAAACGGGTAATTGTCATATCATCACGTTTTATCCTTATGCCGAGGATAATTGGAGATGTTATAATTCAAAAGGAGAAGATATGGAGTTGGAAATAGTGGAGACGGATTTATAGGAATTGAAAGGGGGAGAAGAAGAATAAGTATGGTAAGGGTTTTAGCGACGGGAACATTTGAAATACTGCATCCAGGGCATTTGCTTTATTTAGAGGAAGCGAAGAAGCTGGGTGATGAGCTTTTTGTCATCGTTGCGAGAGATGTAAACGTGAAGAAGAGGAAAAGAACGCCAATTATACGGGAAGAGCAGAGGTTGAAGATGATTTCTGCATTGAAAGTGGTAGACAAAGCGATGCTGGGTAGCGAAAAAGATATTTATGAACCTTTATATAGTATAAAACCAGATGTGATTGCAATAGGATATGACCAGGATTTCGATGTGGTGATGCTGGAGCGGGAACTCAGGAAGCGAGGCTTCAATTCGAAGGTCGTCCGTATAAAAAGATATGATTCAAATGCTTTTTGTAAAGCAGAGGAGATAATAAAACATATAGTAGAATTGAGAGGTGAAGAAAAATGGAAGAAGAGATAGGGCTGACTCGAATAGGCGTATCATTGCCTTCGAATCTGTTGAACAAGTTTGATGGGATAATACGAGGGAGAGGTTACTCATCGAGGTCGGAAGGGATAAGGGACGCAATCCGAGCATATATAGTGGAATACGAATGGATGGAGCGTGAGACAGGGGAGGAAATAGGAACCATAACGTATCTCTACGACCACAGCCAGCGGGGATTGGGTGACCAGCTAACCGAGGTGCAGCACCATTACATAAATATGATAAAATCAGCAACGCATATTCATTTAGATGAACAGAATTGCTTTGAGGTAATAGTGATGAAAGGAGAGGCGAAAGGGATAAAGAATTTAGCGGAAGATATAATGAGTTTGAGGGGCGTAAAACACGTGAAACTGACAACGACACATGGGGGAATATAGGAAATGAAAATAGAGATAATGGACCAGTTAAAGAAGGGAACGACCACTGTTGGTTTAATATGTAGGGACGGTGTAGTATTGGCGAGTGAGAAGCGTGCGACAATGGGTTCTTTTATCGCTTCTAAGGCAGCGAGGAAGATATACCAGGTGGATGACCGAATGGGTCTGACCACAGCGGGAATAGTGGGGGATGCGCAGACGTTGGTTCGGCTAATATCCGTGGAAGCGAGGCTGTATAAGACGAGGAGGCAAGAGCCAATGACGGTAAAAGCAATGACAACGCTGTTGTCCAACGTGCTGAACGGGCAGCGGATGTTTCCGTATCTTGTGCAACTTTTGGTAGGCGGGATAGACCGAGACGGGGCGCATATATATTCAGTAGACCCTTTTGGTGGCAATACAGATGAGCGAGAGATTGCAGCCACCGGCTCGGGTTCGCCTATTGCATACGGCGTGCTTGAGGATAAGTATTCAACGGATATGCCACTGGAAGAAGGGATAGCACTTGCAACACAGGCATT
>CAZXYJ010000021.1:7557-13763 GCA_964644925.1 uncultured Halobacteria archaeon
CTTTCTACGCCGGAGACGCGGGTTTTAATAGATTGCGGGGTCAGTGTGGGCTCGGAGGGGGTGCCCTATTTATACGTTCCTGAAGCATCACCGATAAGTGATATAGACGCGGTGGTGATAACGCATGCGCATCTTGACCATTCGGGTTTAGTGCCTCTTCTGCTCTTATATGGTTATGACGGTCCGATATACATGACAGAGCCAACGAGGGCCCTTATGGCTCTTCTTCTGCTTGACTATATAGAAGTGTCAGCAAGAGAGGGGAAGAAAGCCCCGTACAAATCATCCTTGATACGAGATGCAATAAGGCACACCATCCCACTGAAATACGGGGACGTAACGGACATATCGCCGGACGTGAAGCTAACTTTTTACAATGCGGGGCACATCCTTGGCTCCGCAAGCGCATATTTCAACATAGGCAATGGTCTTTATAACTTCGCATTCACGGGAGACATAAAGTACGAGCGAACGTTTCTCTTTGACCCTGCTTTTAATGGGTTCCCACGAGTTGATGCCATGGTCATGGAGTCTACATACGGCGGTATGAATGACCTGCAACAGTCGAGAAAAGAAGCGGAACACCATTTAAATGAAGAGATAGAGGAAACGATAAAGAAGGGGGGTAAAACGATAATACCCGCTTTTGCGGTTGGCCGTTCGCAGGAAGTAATGATAGCATTGGAAAGAATGCATTTGGAGGTTCCCGTGTATTTAGATGGTATGATCTGGGAGGCGACTGCAATCCATACGGCATATCCCGAGTACCTCAATCGAAATCTGAAAAATGCAATATTCCAGGGTGAGAATCCGTTCTTATCAGACGTTTTTGTACAGGTGGACGATGCAGCGAAGAGGAGAGGGATAATAGACGAGAAAGAGCCGTTCATCGTACTTGCTACTGCGGGGATGCTAAATGGCGGTCCTGTGTTAGAATACCTGAAAGGGCTTGCAGGCGACGAAAAGAACAAACTTATCTTTGTTGGTTATCAAGGAGAAGGAACGCTTGGGAGGAGAATACAGAAAGGCTGGAGTGAGATACAGCTTCCAAACGAGGGCAAAATGAAAAACATAAAAATAAACATGGAAACGAGGACAATAGATGGTTTCTCCGGGCATTCCGACCGCAATCAATTGATTGAATACGTAAGAGGGATACGACCACTACCGTCAAAGATAATATGTATGCACGGCGAGAGCAGCAAATGTGTGGCATTAGCAAGTGGAATACACAAGAGGTTCAATATCGAGACGGTAGCGCCGATGAATTTAGAGACGTTGAGATTGGTATAAAAAATTATTAACCACAGATTACACAGATTAACACAGATGATAAGAATCAACACGGTTAAACTAAAATAAATCTGCGTAAATCAGTGTAAATCAGTGTCTTAAATTGAAGGAAGCTATAGTTTATATACAATAAAAAAGGCTAAAATCTTATACAAAAGGGGAGGGGAGAGAAGAAAATGACAAGCATAAGGGAAAGAATGGAGCAGATGAGTATAGGGAAGAGCATCAGGATGGAGCGGATAGTGGACCGTAAGAGCGGAAGAAGCGTTATCGTCCCTATGGACCATGGCGTGACTTTAGGCCCCATACGCGGGTTGGAGGACATGCAGCGTGCGGTAAACGCGGTAGCAGAAGGGGGAGCAAATGCGGTACTCGTGCATAAGGGAATTGTAATAGCAGGGCATCGAGGTTATGGCAAGGACATAGGGCTGATAATCCACCTATCTGCAAGCACTTCGTTGGGACCCGACCCGTTAAATAAGGTAACCGTGGCAACGGTGGAAGAGGCAATGCGGTTAGGCGCAGATGCGGTGTCAATGCACGTGAACGTGGGTGCGGAGAACGAGGCGGATATGCTTGTAGAACTGGGAGAGACGGCAATGGTATGTGAGGAATGGGGTATTCCTTTTTTAGCGATGATGTATCCACGAGGCGAAAAGGTAAAGAACGAGCATGACGTAGAAGTGGTAAAGCACGTGGCTCGCATAGGTGCGGAACTTGGTGCTGACATCATAAAAACAAATTACACGGGTGACCCGGAAACGTTCAAGGAAGTTGTGCAGGGCTGTCCCGTGCCGGTGATAATAGCAGGGGGGCCAAAAATGAATACGGATGCGGAAGTGCTGAAGATGGTAGAGGATGCAGTCGCGAGCGGTGCCGCAGGCGTGTCAATAGGCAGAAACGTGTTTCAGCATGATAACCCGGCTAATATGACCATAGCGATAAGCAAGGTAGTGCATGAGGGCGTTTCGGCGGACGAGGCGATGGAAATAGTGAAGTGAGGGAATAGGGAATAGCCACTAGGCACTAGCCACTAGGTGGTAGGGAGAGCGGAGAGGGGTTTTTCGAAATGAAAGAAACGCAAAAGCGAAAAGAGATATGGATAAAAGCGGATGATGAAGCGGGCACGTGGGACGAGAAGAAGTCCCGGATTACCGCTGGTTTGGAATCCGGCGTGGACGGAGTGCTTGTTGAGGAAGCAGACATCGAGAAGGTGAAGGAGTTAGGTCGCATAAAAATAGCTGCGTTTGCATCCGACGAATCAACAGGAGAAGGAGAAGCGGACATTGCCGTTTATGGTAAAGGGAGTGAAGGGGATGGAACGAAGTCCATACCGACGGAAATAGGTGAGTCAAGTGTTTTAGGTGCGTTGAAGAGGACTTCGGACAGTAAAGTTAATGCAGGTGCGGGGTATGTGGAGATAAGAGGCAAGGAATACGAGCAATTTGCCGTGAATATTGCGGATTACTGTGATTACGTGATTGTGATAGGAAAAGATTGGAAGATAATACCGCTGGAGAACATAATTGCGGAACTGCAAAAGAAGGAAGCGAAAGTGATAGCGGGGGTGCAGAATGCGGAAGAGGCGAGGACGGCGTTTGAAACGCTTGAATACGGTGCCGATGGCGTTATGCTCGATACTGACGACCCTTCGGAAATAAAAAGAGCGGTGGAGATACGTGACGAGAGCGAAATGGGTAAGATTACTCTTTCTGCAGCGAAAATAACAAACGTGAAAGAACTTGAAATGGGGGATAGGGTATGCGTGGATACTTGCTCATTGATGACTTTAGGGGAAGGAATGCTGGTGGGGTCGCAGTCTTTTGCGTTGTTCTTAGTGCATTCGGAATCCGAGGAGAGCCCTTACGTAGCTGCGAGACCGTTCAGGGTGAATGCAGGCGGCGTGTATGCTTACGTGCTGGTGGGTGAGAAGACGAGGTATCTGTCGGAGTTGAAGTCCGGGGATGACGTGTTAATTGTAAATGCAGAAGGGAGTGCGAGAAAAGGAGTAGTTGGCAGGGTGAAGATAGAGAAGCGACCGCTTATGCTTGTGGAAGCGGAAGTGGAAACAGGTGGCGGTGAGAAGAGGAAGTGCAGTATTATACTCCAGAATGCGGAGACGATAAAATTGGTGGGTAAGGATAAAAAGAAGCCGATTTCCGTAGTTGATTTGAAGGCGGGTGATGAGGTTCTGGTTCATGTTACGGAGACGGCGCGGCATTTCGGTATTGCGGTGGAGGAGATGGTGATAGAGAAATAGTGAACTATCGAAGGTAGTTAGGGCACATAGATGCATATCGCCTACTAAAGCATAACATGATTTCGTGCTTTCGGCACTACTTCAAATCTCTCCTAATAGCGAAATTTCAGATACACTCGAAACGTTAAGTGAATTTGGTTAATTGGAGATACTATGACTGACACAAGATGCAAATTGGAAGAGGCAAAATACTTTCTTGGCCAGATGGAGGATAAAGTATGGAACCCTATGACATTTGCTTATAATTTAAGTGCTTTTTTGTCAGCAGCTCGCAGTGTGACCCTTTTTATGCAAAAGGAGTTTCAGCATTTCTCAGAATTCGATAAATGGTATAAAAATAAGCGAGAAGAAATGAAAAATTACGACTATGAGTTCTTTAAGGACTTGCGAAATGAAACTATTCATCGGAGACCAGTATTACCTACTCGCTCATCATCTGCTGAGTTTTTTGTTAATGGTGTAAGCATAGGCACGAGTATACTACCTTCCACAACTAAAATTAACGATGTAACAGAAATTATTCGTTCAAAAAATGTCAGTATAATTATTGATAAAGATAATAATGTGGTGTCCAGACAGTTATCTACGTCTCCCCACGAATCAAACGTTAATGCCCATATTCCGTATTACGTTAAAGGAAAAGACATTCTTAAATTATGTAGTAAGCATTTAGCGAGAGCGGAGAAATTGGTAGAAGAATGTGAAAAGCAATTTTGTAAAGTTTAGTATCTGCAGGCTTCGCCTAGCAGCGTGTATAGTTCAGGCTCGCGCTAACGCCCTCACCAGAATCATCTTCATCGCCTTTAAATACATGCATGCGTTACTGTTATTGTCCTTAATAAAAGCTCTTGGAGGAATAAGATATGGAAATGCTACCATCTCTAATGTATGTGTTGCTTCCGATAATAGGTGTAGTGATAGGTGCTACTCTCCAATACGTGTTTACAAGAGTTTTAGAGGAACGAAGACACCAACAGAACTTGAGGACAGAAGCTTATGTGGATTTTATTCGTGGTTTCGTGGGTGCACATTTTGCCAAAGAGAAGGATAAAGAACAAGAATTTATATCTCTTTTTTCTGATGCAACCACAAGGATTGGTATCTATGGGGGTAAAGAAGTCCTCGAAGCGATCGCCAATGTTAAACGCGTTAGTGCGAACTATAAAAAGGGAGATGTGTCAGAATCAGAGTTTATACGTTCATTCATCGCTATAATCCAAGCAATGCGGGAAGAGAATTTGCCAAAAGAAAGCGTATCAGACAAAGATATATCTCAGTCACTATTTGGTAAGGATTAAAGTATGATGAGTGAAATGACTTTAAAGAAGCAACGGCGGATAATAGAGCGTATCTGGCTTTGCTACGCTTCGCCCAAATCCAGCAAAGCTAGACTTTAGATACGCTCGGAACGTTATATGCCATTTTAAAAAGATTCATATATCTGGATTTATTAAAAGAGGTCTAACTTATGTCAGTGAAGTCTAAACGAAAAAATCTCACACCTCAACAGAAAGAAAAACTGCTATCTATGAACGCAGGGGTTTGTTGTGTATGCAAGATAGGGGGACGAGGCGTTAATTTTCATCATATTGATGGCAATCCCTCAAATAATGCTCTTAAGAATATAGCTGTTCTCTGTGTTAAGGGTCATGATGCATGCCATAGACCATGGGCTTATACAGAGATGAATCATTTAGAGCTTGGAGCTAAAAGGATACTAGAGTACAAGAAGGAATGGGAGGCGTTTGTAGAAGAAGCGCAAAAGAAACATCCCAAAGTGTTAGCTGTAATAAACATTTATGGGACTAAAGAAAGCGTTCATTCTATGAGATTAATTTTCCAGACGATTGACTCAAAGATAATTTTTGAACGACTGTATCATTTACTTACCGGAGCACCTGAAAATTGGATAGATTCAGCAATTGATGAAGTTCGCTGGCTCGGGCCAGATATTCCACTTGTAATAGTAAGCAAGCCACTTCCAATTGAATATTGTTCTTGTTGTGGTAAATCTTTAGCGAATGTAATTGATAGTAATGTTGCAAAGAGGATAACGGCAAGCAATTGGGAACAAAATTCTATTTGTTCTATTTATATTAATCCTTCACAACCTTCTTTGGCAATTATCCTATTGTATGAAAAGGAAGTCATTCTTACCGGATCACTCCATAAATGTGGTGAATACCTGCATTTTATTTGTGATAATTTCGAGGAAAGAGTTCCAATTAAGAAATCACACAGTGTGGGGAGTCAGGCAACTAAAATTGTATCTAAAGTTTTAAAGGAATGGCATCCTGGTCAAATACTTATTGGAACGGGAGATGAAAATGATCCTGAGATTATTGATAATTTGACCCTACCACGAATATGGGAGAATTAAAATGCCTAAGAGGTAGATAAAGATGAAAAGAAAAACGTTATGCCGCAGAAGCAACACCGCTTTCAAGCACAGCTATTGAGAGCTTACTGAAAGCACAACCGGCTCCCGTCCCAGAAATTCCGCCGCAGTCATAACCTTCTTATTCACTTCCTTCGCTACTTCCCACACCTTTTCAGTCCTTTCGCGAAATTTCTTATCCCTTGGCAAGTGATGGTCGTAAATAATCAATTCCGCATCAATTTTACGCACAATCTCCGCGGCATTCTCCACCGC
>CAZXYJ010000022.1:0-11470 GCA_964644925.1 uncultured Halobacteria archaeon
GGATAAACTCACAGTATTTATATCTGTCTAAAAACTAATTTGTTGAGACACTAGATACCTCTACAGTAGCTACAAGGTTTTCTTCGTCTATTTCTACCGAATTAACATCTTGTTCTTTAAGGGGATATAATGCATCAACAATAAATTTCTTCATGTCATCAGACCAAGGGATTATTGCTAAAAACTCATTAGGTAAGCGTAATTTCAATTCATCAAACCTCACACCATATTCCCCAATACATGTGCTTAATGTATCAACAATGTCCTCTGTTGACACGGGTCGAACAGCAATCTTACAACCGATACCTCTTTCTCTAGCAATTGATACAATTTCAATTTCACCGCTTTTGATTTCTGGGATAATCTCTGCCATTGCCTGTTTTACTTCCTCTTGCAACTCTCGCCGCTGCGCTAGATAGCTAAGATTTGATTGACATACCAGCAATATTGCTTTTACCTGTTCTTTAATGGGATCGTCATAGCGCCTAAGTATAGTGACAATTTTTCCTTCAATGTCATTCTTAATTTCAATAACCCTTTTTACGAACTCTTCACCCCAACCAGTAATATATATGGATTCGTATCCTTCTCGTGCGCTGCGTGATATTCGACGAATATATGCTGCTATCCCGTATGATTGAATAGTTTCTTTTTTAGCAACCAAAACTACAGCTACTTTAACTTTGACACCTTTGAAGTCCAAGGGGACCTTTTCATCCGCCCCTTTATTAGCTATTGTTTGCAGAAACTTCGCAAAACTGCGCAACTCTTGTTGAATAGCAGGGGTTGGCATAGTACCCAATAGTTTTTCTCCCGCCTGTTTGACCTCTGTCAAAAATACGCGAGTGAAAAAACCAACAGAATCCAAATTTTCGAGCATTTGCCAATCTTGTTCGAATTTAGCATCACTGTTGATAGCTGGAGTTAGTTCATTTTCTATAAAATAAGCATGTGCTCCTGTATCACGTCTTGCAACAAAAACCTGTATTGCAACTCTAGATTCACAGCTCTTACGGAGTGTTCTATCAAGGTAGCTTTTTGCTTGGGGTAATAAGCCAACTTTTAGGTACCATAATGTGGCATCAACAATGTTTCTATCTTGATTTACGTAATGTTTCAAACGGACTACGGCCTTTCCATTTTTTATGAATGACTCTGGACTTTCCGATTTAACCCATTCTATTTTTAGGGGATGTGGGAGAACATCAGGAGCTTGCTTGTTAACTTCATCAAAAATTCCGTTAACTGAGTCTTGAATAGAAGATGCCACAGCATAACGATCGACCTTGCCTCTGATTCTTGGATAAATGGATGATGCGCCATAAAGTAGCCGATAAAAAATCGCCATCCAGTGTTCAAATTTACTTGGAAACATAGAAATAATTATAAGCCATGTAATTAAAGCTCCTCCAAATGTGCCAGCCACCTTTATGTACGGAACAACTTCAATCATTCCCCTCCTCCTGGTCTAAATTGGCTAAACAAGAAGGGCGATCGCATACGAAATTGATTTTGTTATCTTTAGGATAAACAGCACCTAAATTTTCTAGGGTTATTTGGGTATTACAAACAATACAGTGATGGTAACCATTATTGATTTGATTTAGAACGCCGATCGTGGACAGAAACTGCTCTAAATCATTGTCATGAACAGCTTTTACTTTTTCTCTTTGAAGCCAGCGTTTTTTAAACATTGTCTCTTTTCTTTTTGTCTTCTTCCCCGGCTTTGCCAGATTAAGATATGGGATTAACGGACTTATATATTTTTCTATACCTTAAACGTCTTCCTATTCTTAAATTCTTCCTGCTTGCCTCTGTTCCATTGGTTTACCGGGCGCAGATAACCAACTACACGTGAATATACCTCCGTCTCCGCACCACACGTTGGGCAGGCATAATGCTCACCTGCTATATAGCCATGCGAGGGGCAAACACTGAAAGTAGGGGTGAAGGTAAAGTAAGGCAAGTGATAGAGTTCACAGATTTTCCTGATTAACGCTTTCAGTGTGTTAGAGTCGCTGACACGCTCTCCGGCAAAAATGTGTAGGACGGTGCCTCCAGTGTACTTTGTCTGTATTTCATCCTGCAAGTCCAGCGCCTCAAAGACGTCATCCGTATAATTTACCGGTAGTTGCGTGGAATTAGTATAAAATGGCTCTGCACCCTTCTCCCAGTCCTCTTCATTAGCACAGATTATCTTCGGATTGCTCTCTTTATCCTTTTTTGCAAGCCGGTAAGAAGTCCCCTCCGCAGGCGTTGCCTCCAGATTATAGTTATTCCCCGTTTCTTCCTGAAATTCTAATAATTTATCACGCATAAAATCTAACACCCGTGAGGTAAACGCTCTGGACTTTTCCGATGCGATATTCTCTCCAAACATATTCAAGCAGGCTTCATTCATACCCACCAAACCAATCGTGGAGAAATGATTCTTCCAGTACTCACCAAAACGCTCTTTTACGCCTCTTAAATAATATTTCGTGTACGGATAAAGATCCTTTTCCATAAAGTTCTCTAAAACCTTCCTCTTTATCTCCAGGCTCTCCTTCGCCAGAACCATCAACCGCTCTAAAGCCATGATAAACTCTTCTTCGTCCCTCGCAGAATATCCAAGTCTTGGCATGTTAATCGTGACCACACCGATAGAACCCGTTAGCGGACTCGACCCGAAAAGCCCGCCTCCTCTTCTCTCTAACTCCCTGTTATCTATTCGTAACCGACAGCACATGCTTCGGGCATCTTCGGGATTCATATCAGAATTTATAAAGTTAGAGAAGTAAGGCACGCCGTATTTAGCGGTAACTTGCCACAGAACGTCCAGATTACGATTCTCCCAGTCGAAATTCTTGGTGATATTATAAGTGGGAATGGGAAACGTAAAAACTCGGCCCCTGGCGTCCCCATCTGCCATTACTTCTAAAAGTGCCCGATTAAACAATTCCATCTCGTCCTTGAAGTCATTATACGTTTCTTTTTGCGGAACTCCACCAATGACGACACTCTGGTTGGCGTAGTACTCGGGAACGGTCAGGTCTAAAGTGATGTTGGTGAATGGTGCTTGAAATCCAACCCTGGTGGGAACGTTCACGTTAAATACAAACTCCTGCAATGCCTGCTTCACTTCTTCATAGCCCAGTCCGTCATATCGTATGAACGGTGAAAGAAGGGTATCAAAATTCGAGAACGCCTGAGCGCCCGCAGCTTCCCCCTGTAGCGAATAAAAGAAATTTACTGCCTGCCCTAATGCAGAACGGAAATGTTTTGCGGGTTCACTTTCTACTTTTCCCGGCGCTCCCCTGAAACCCTTTACCAACAAATCAAAAAGGTCCCAGCCGACACAATAAACCGAGAGAATGTTCAAATCATGTATATGAAAATCGCCATTTAAGTGCGCCTGTCTTACTTCTGACGGGTAGATTTTAATTAACCAGTAGGTTTTGCTGATTTCCGAAGAGATATAATTGTTTAACCCCTGTAAAGAGAAGGTCATATTGCTATTTTCATTTACCTGCCAGTCGAGCTTCTCCAGGTATTGGTCAACCATGTCAACGTCTGCTTTTGCCGTTATCTCCCGGATTCCCGCATGTTGCTCTCGATAGATGATATACGCCTTAGCGGTTTTGCGATAGGGGGAAGATAACAAAACCTCCTCAACCACGTCTTGAATCCCTTCCACGGTGGGTATCCTGTGCGGGATTGCCTGCTGCGCCAAATTCAATACCTTAAGGGTCAATTTCCGCGCGATTTTATGATCAAACTCGCCTGTTGCTGCACCTGCTTTT
Organism: uncultured Halobacteria archaeon; assembly: GCA_964644925.1. GTDB lineage: Archaea > Halobacteriota > Syntropharchaeia > Alkanophagales > Methanospirareceae > QEXZ01. The sequence goes on from CAZXYJ010000022.1 coordinate 3,783, forward strand.
GCAATCGCGTCTGCAATCTTCTTAGAATCAAATCTTACTACCCTGCCATCCCTTTTTCTTATCTTCTTAAACACGTCCCTTTACCCTCCTTATACGCTCAATCCCTCCGTAAGAGCCCACTCCTTTTTTTCTTTCTTGTTGTATATACCGTATAACTTGCTTCTATTTAAGGCATGCATTTACACGAATTTTTCTTGTGTTAATCTTGTGAATTCTCGTGGTTTTTTAATAGGAAATTATCTTTATCGGGAAAATCAGAAATATGCGTCTTTATCTATATATCATCTCCAAAATTATACCAAGAAAAATCTGTTGATAATTGGTACTACTATTTAAATAAAAGTATATTTAGACAAAACTAACATCTATAATTAGTGTGATGAAAATGGTAGAAGAAAAGGAAAGGGAGAACTCTACTAGGGAAGAAATCGAGAGCTTAGTTGAATCAGAAAATCTCAGAGGTTTGCTCTATAAAGCGGGCGAGTTGCACGGGCATCTATGCAGCCATCTGGCATACGGGGTGAAGGCGGGCTATATTGCAATGCGAGAATTGGGTGTAAAGAGCAAGGGTATGGAGGACGTAATCGCGATTATTGAGACTAATAACTGTTTCAGTGACGGCGTTCAAATGGTTACTGGCTGTTCCTTTGGGAACAATGCTCTGATCTACCAAGATTTCGGCAAGACCGCGGTGACCGTGGCGAAAAGGGATGGAACCGCTGTGAGAATAGCTTTAAATCCCACTTTTGAGGATTCTCGTGAGGAAGAGTATCCCGAAGCATATAATCTCTTCGATAAGATTGTTGCCAAGCGCGAAAAGGCAACACCAGAGGAGCATAAAAGATTGATGCAGCTATTTGCAGAAGAGGCAACTGAGGAGTTGGATATATCGGCGGATGAAATGTTCATAACAAAACGTCTGAAAATTATAGTGCCCAAATACGCACCCATATTTGATTCGGTGAGATGCTCGATTTGTGGAGAGAACATAATGAAAAGCCGAACTGTAAGCCATAACGGGGAACATTTTTGCATCCCATGCTCCCGCAGGGGATACTATCAGATGGACGGGTATGGCATTTCCGTTCAGGAAGGAGGTGTTAAAGGAAATGAAGAATAAACATAATCATAAACATATCTCAAGTGTAACAATAGTGTCAATTTTAGTGGTCTCTTTATTAACGGGCTTCTCCATCGCCAGCTCAGGTTCTGAGGACGCAAAAGCCGGAGAGGTAATCTATACAATTGCTGATTCCACTGGTGATTGGGGCTATCCCTCTCCTCACGGACACTATCCACGGGGTCCGGGATACGTAAGGATGAGTTTCATCTTTGATACTTTGGTATGGAAGGACATAGAAGGTTTCGTGCCCGCGCTTGCCACCGACTGGGAATATCACGAAGCTGAAAATGCGTATCTTTTCCACTTGCGTAAAGACGTTACCTGGCACGATGGCGAGAAGTTTACGGCTGAAGATGTCGCTTTTACCTTCAATTATGTTAAGGAACACCCCAGTTGGTGGGTGGACCTTAAATCAGTAAAGCAGGTTGAAGTACTTGATGAATATACCGTAAAAATCTACTTGACGGAGCCGTATGCACCCTTCCTTAACGACGATGCAGGCACATTAGCCATTCTTCCAAAACATGTCTGGCAGGATGTCAAGAGTCCCAGCGAATTCATAGAACCGGAAGCACTGATAGGAACCGGACCATTCAAGCTCGTTGATTACAGCAAAACACATGGCACATACCTCTATGAAGCCAACGAAGATTACTATCAGGGAAAGCCAGAAATAGACCGACTAAAATTCGTAAAGATCAGCGAGGAGATGGCTTCTACGGCATTAATGAGAGGAGAAGCCAACGCTACTGCTATCCCACCGGAAACCGTGGAGGAGGTTAACGGGAAGGGCTTCACGGTAATAAACCAATCCGGGGATTGGAATGCGAAGCTAATGATAAATCACGAAAAAGAGCCCATGACTTCTAAAGAGTTCAGACATGCCCTCGCCTATGCAATAAACAGGGATGAACTGGTGGAAATCGCACAACGGGGCCATGCAATTCGAGGAAGCCCCGGGCTGCTTTCTCCTAACAGCCCCTACTATAATCCCAACATTGTAAAGTATGATTACAATCCACAGCGTGCAAAGGATATTTTGGAAAGCCAGGGATACCAACTGAAAGACTGTTACTACTGGAAAGATGAGGAAATACTTGAACTCGAACTTATAACGGCTCCGCGTATGGGTTTTGAACGTGTCGCGGAGATAATTGCGCAACAGTTGGAGGAAGCAGGGATAAAAGTCAGCGTCAGAAGCCTTGAATGGAAAACCCTTGATTCCAGGGTCATAAGTCAGCAATTTGATTTGGCTATAAGCGGTCATGGTGGAATCGGTGGCGACCCATCAATTCTGAATAAAGTAATTCCCGGCAAGTTCGGCTACAGTGCGAATTACACCAAAAGTGAGTCCTTGAACCAGTTGCTCGAAGCACATTTGCATGAGATGGACGGGGAAAAAAGGAAGGAGATAGTGCGTGAAATTCAGAAGATATACGCAGAGGAGCTCCCTGCTTTGACACTTTACTACCCAACGTGGTACTGGGGACATGACGGCAGCGTTGACATTTATTATACCATGGGCGGTATTGCAAGGGGCATTCCCATCCCTCTGAACACGCTGGCTTTTATGGAATACAAAGTAAAGGTAAAGGCTCCCGCACCCACAGCCACGGAAGCCCCAATACCTGGATTTGAACCCGCAATTTCGCTACTTGTGCTAATTACGGTAGCGTATCTGATAAAAAGGCGAAGAAAGCATTGACCACAAAAAATGAAGACGGCAAAAATTAGTACCTATGCAATAGCCTTCCTCATAATACTATCCCTGAATTTTTTACTCCCGAGGATGATGCCTGGCGACCCGCTTACCGCCATCTGTGGCGAAGAAGCCCTTATAGAGATGACGCCGGAGCTAAGAACCGAGCTTATGCATCGCTTTGCTTTGGATGAACCACTCGGAAAACAATTCTTCGTTTATTTAGCCGGCATTGTGCGTGGCGATTTTGGATACTCCTACTACTATAACGCTCCGGTATTGGAAGTGGTTCTTGAAGCGCTCCCCTGGACTCTGCTTCTCCTTGGCTCATCGCTCATACTTTCCACTTTACTGAGCATAATTATGGGGATAGAATCAGGCTGGCGGCGTGGCAGAAACAGTGATAAATCCTTGCTCACCGCAACCATGATTATGAACGGCTTTCCTAACTTCTTCATCGGCATTATTCTGCTACTATTATTTGGCGTTTATCTCGGTTTTCTACCGCTTCAGGGCGCCAAAACCCCTTATTCCGGTCTATCCGGTCTAAACCTCATACTTGATATAGCAAGGCACCTTGTCTTACCTCTTACCGCGTTGACCTTGTCGCAGATCCCCAGTTCTTATCTCCTGATGAGGAATACGATGATAACCACGCTAAAAGAGCCTTTTGTCCTGACGGCAAAAGCAAAAGGTCTATCCGAGGCGTCAGTAAGGTATAAACACGCGGGTAGAAATGCAATACTCCCGATTGTCACCACGACAGGCGTAAGAGTAGGAATTATCGTTACAGGTGCACTATTCATCGAAATGATTTTCTCCTATCCCGGTGTGGGACTATTGATATATAACTCGCTGCTCATGCGGGATTATCCGATTTTACAGGGCGCTTTCTTCTTTGTAACGGTTTTTGTTATACTTGCCAACTTCATTGTTGATTCACTGTATACAAAAATCGACCCGAGAATAGTGATAGATGGAGTAGAACATGCACATTAATTACTGGAAAGAACTGAAAAAGAACACCTTTGGAAAGATCGGGTTAGCTATGCTCCTCACAGTGGTCATTATCGCGGGGTCGTCTTCGCTTCTCGCTCGATATGACCCGGGTGAGCCAAGCCGCGCAGCCCTAAAACCTCCTTCCAGCGAGCATTGGTTGGGAACAAACGACGTAGGACAGGATATTTGGAGTCGTCTCATATATGGGGCGAGAAACTCACTCTTAGTGGCTTTAGGTGTGGGTCTGTTCACAACTCTTATCAGTACTGTTGCCGGCGCATCGGCTGCTTTGGTCGGCGGATTATACGAGCGAATAATGATGAGAATGGTAGATGCCCTCATTGCGATTCCCGCATTCATCGTAATCATTTTGGTCGCAGCCTACGTCCTACCGAATGTTTGGACACTTATCTTTCTCATTTCAATCTTAACATGGCAGGGGGGAGCAAGACTGGTAAGAGCTCAAACACTGTCACTTAAGGAAAGAATGCATGTTTACGCTGCAAGAACGTTTGGAGCAAATAAGTGGTATATCTCAACCCGACATATAATACCCGAACTCGGGCCAATTCTGGTCGCGGTATTTATCCATAGTGCAACGAGGGGGGTATTCATGGAAGCGGGTTTGGCGTTCCTCGGCATAGCAGACATCTCAACGGTGAGTTGGGGGCTGATGATGCATTATGCACTCAAATTCTACTACCTTGAGGTTTGGAAGTGGTGGCTACTCCCGACCGGACTTGCTCTTTCAGTTACGATAATGGCTTTCGTTTTCATTGGACATGCGCTTGAAACGGCAATGGACCCACGGCTAAGGGTGATGGAGAGAGAGGATTTGCAATGTTAGAAATAAAAGGTCTGGAGGTGAACTATGGCAAAAGAAGGATATTGCACGGGATACATCTCACTTTGAAAAGGGGCGAATCCATATCAATCGTAGGCGAATCGGGCGGTGGTAAAACCACGCTTGGGCTTAGCATCATGGGACTCGTTGAGGGTACCGTCAGGGGTGAGATTTTGTTTGACGGAAAGAATTTGGCGTTACTGCCGGAGAAAGAGCTGAGAAAGATAAGGTGGAACCGAATTGCAATGGTCTTCCAGAATGTAGAAAATGCCTTAAATCCTCTATACACCGCGCTGGATCAGGTATCAGAGCCAATTGTGGCACATAAAATAGGAAATAGGGATGAAGCGAAGAAACGAGCTGAAGAACTATTGAATATGGTTAATCTTCGGGAGGAACGTTTTTATGCCTATCCACATCAGTTGAGCGGCGGGGAGAAGCAGCGGGTGTTGATAGCAATGGCACTGGCAAACGACCCCGACTTGATTATTCTGGATGAGCCCACAACGGCTTTAGACGCCCTCACAAAACTAGAAATAATTAGCCTGATTCGTAACGTGTGCAATAAGCGGGAGCTGACAATACTTCTATTAACTCATGACCTATCGGCAGCCTCCATGCTCTCAGATACAATGGCAGTGCTGTATGCCGGTAGGATATTAGAATTTGGTTCTACATCAGCTCTTCTCTCTAACCCAAGACATCCCTACACGAGAGGGCTGCTCCGCTGCTATCCCAGCATGACAACAACGAAGGACCTGCAAGGGATAAGAGGCAGAATGGATTTCTTTGATAACGGCTGCCCTTTTTTCCCTCGTTGCACGCAATCAATCGGAATCTGCCGGAAAGAGACGCCGAGGTTAGAAGAAAATGACGGTCGGTTCATTGCCTGCCATAGAGGAGGAATCATACCGCTCTTAGAAGTGAGAAACATGAGTAAGTCCTTCAATTCCTTGAAGGCAGTGGATTCCATTGACCTGACGCTGTACGAAGGAGAGACTTTAGCGTTGGTAGGAGAAACGGGCTCTGGCAAGACAACAACAGCAAAGATAATCATTGGACTTTTTGAATTTAACGCCACAGAAGGGCAAATATTCCTCGAAGGAAAGCGAATTCTCGACCACGGCAGGGACAAAAACTTCTATCAAAAGGTTCAAATGGTCTTCCAGAATCCAATGGAATCCTTAAGTCATCGCCTTTCCGTTCGAGAAGCTGTAAGAGAGCCTTTAGACATACAAAAACTGGGTGACAGAGAGCAGCGCGAAAATAGGGTGCGACGAATTCTGGAGGAGGTCGAGTTGCCTTCCACAGAGATTTTTCTGAATAAATATCCGCATCAGCTAAGTCAGGGAGAAGCGCAACGAGTTGGCATTGCAAGGGCACTCATACTGAATCCGAAGCTGCTCATTGCCGATGAACCCACTTCAGCCCTGGATGCCAGCACGCAGGCAAAGGTCGCGAAGCTGCTGCTAAATCTGCAGGAAAAGAGGGGCATAAGCATGCTTTTCATCACGCACAACCTCGCTCTGGCAAGAAAAATAAGCGACAGGCTCGCGGTGATGTTGAGGGGGAATATTGTCGAGGAAGGTCCGTCAAACGAGATAGTAAGTAACCCTCTGCATCCGTACACAGAAGATTTGCTGAAAGCAGCTCCCACACTGAGTTCAAATGTTCCTGTGGTGCATGCATCGGTGCCCGAAGTCATAAGTAAGAAAAACGAAGGGACGGGAACAGGGTGTCACTATGCAAGTAGGTGCATTAAGGCAACAGAAGTATGTTTTAACGAAAAACCTCGATTGAGAATTTGTAGCTCTCACAAGGTTGCGTGTCGGAATCTAAATCTAAAAACGGAAAATGAAGAATAGCATAATGGGGATATAGTTAATAGTCGCTTTTTGGGGAGTTAATTATAGCTTACCACGGGACATCTTTCCTTCCCATCTTAAACCCAACGTAATTTGTAAGCAGATGTAGCAGCGGGGTAATAATAACGACGGCAATGATTATATTCGGTGAGAAACTTTCAATAAACCAACCCCGGGCAAACAAGAACAAAAGCAGCCAGGCACCCGCCACGAAATCCAGTTGGTCTACCAGAGGTAACGGAGCACCTCTTTTTAGCCCCAATCTCCTTTTTATGAAACTCCCAAGCATGTCCCCAAACAGTGCACCTGCCGATAAGCAAACTAAAACGACTAAAAAGGATGGAAAAAGTCCAAAGGATGGAATTATTTGCATTTTTATGTATCCACACGAAAAAAGATGCTGAAAGATGCCGAAGATAAAACCGCAAGAAATACCCTTTATGGTGCCTTCGTATGTCTTTCCATCGCCAAGCAATCGTGTTTTACCACATGAAATACCCCCGTCTATGGGTGTTTTACCGCCAAAAAATGCCGCACTCACATTTGCTATGTATGCAGGCAGCATCAGCCATATTGCAATCACGACAGACTCTACGATAGGATTCATGATACGTTACGGTACTGTTAAAGTAAAGCGTGGAATAACTTTATTTTTTGTACTCGAACCCGGTTAATTCGTCATATTCGGATAATATAACGCCATTAAAAATGGTGTGCCTCACCGACCCCGGGAATTCATAGCCCTCGAATGGTGACCACCCGCATTTTGTATATAATCGTTCACCGCGGATTTTTACGCTCCTGTGCATATCTAAAACGGTCAAATTCGCATGTTTTCCTACTTCTATACGCCCTCGGTCATTTAATCCTAAGAACGCCGCGGGATTATACGCGCATAGTCTCGCTATACGCTCCGGACGGACGTCACCACGGTCAATCAGCCAGGACACGAAATTACCGTAGGTGTCTAAATTGGGAACGCCCGCAGGGGCTACCGAAAAATCAAGTGATTTCTCCTCCCGCGTATGCGGTGCATGGTCAGTCGCCAGAAAATCTATCTCGCCTCTTTTAAAGGCATCCAGCAGCCGCTGCCTATTTTCTTCGGTTCTTAAAGGCGGGTTCATTTTTAAAAACGCCTGTTTAGCCTGTACGTCCGCC
>CAZXYJ010000022.1:11570-13334 GCA_964644925.1 uncultured Halobacteria archaeon
CAATGAATTACAACGGGTTTAGAAGTCGCCTGTATCGCTTTAATTGCTTCTGGCAGCATCTCCTCCCGGATATACAATCCGCCTGTGGTCTCGCAGAGGTATATCTTGTAACCTACTACTTCTTTCTGCATATCCGCAATCGCAGTTAGGTTGGATTCGGATTCGGTTACACCACCGTAGAAAAAGACATCAATCAAGCCTTTTGACGTTGAGCGTGCGAGTTCGCACTTTTTCCTTATTCGGTCGGCATTTATGCCCGGTAGAGGTGTGTTCGGCATGTCCACAACGGTGGTTATACCACCATGAACCGCAGCAGCAGAGCCCGTCCCGAAATCTTCCTTGTAGTCCCATTTATGGCTGCTATCCTCCCTTAGATGAGCGTGCACATCAATAAACCCGGGAAAAATCAAACACCCACGAGCCTCTACTGTTTTCTCTGCTCGTAAACCCTGCTTTTTTATCTCTGTGATATATCCCTCGTCAATGCCTATCTGAGCCTCGTAGACACCTTCAGGATTTACAACTTTACCTTCAACAACCAAATCATGGAGCATATCTTTTAGTTTATGCAAATACCTTTTAAGAATGCTTTATCAAAGAAATAATATACTTTATATATTATCTATGAATAAGGGAGTATAAAGATAAGGAAAAGGGAGTCAGGGATATGTTTCCAAATAAAAGAGTGCAAAGTTTGGTGGGGAGAATGGTGCATGTAGAGATGAAAGGTGAACGGAGCGTGCTGGAGGGTGTATTGACATCAGTGGATGATTACTTGAATTTGCACCTGAGTGGAGCAAACGAGATGGAGAATGGAGAAAGGCGTAGATTGCTTGGTTCTGTGGTGGTCCGTGGCAATAATGTCGTGCTTATACACCCAATGAATGAGTAGAATGAACGGGAAAAAGGCAACTGGGAAGGGGAAGACGAAAAGGAAGAGGGAGAAGATAGGTATCATCGGTGTGGGTAACATAGGGGCATCCATTCTTCGCGGACTGTTGACCGCCGAGCCCACGAGTAAGATATTTATAACTGATGCGGAGAATGAGAAACGCCTGTTTTTTGAAGCTGACCTGGGGACAGATTCAGGAGTTGTGGTATGCGAGACTAACGAGGAGGTAGCGGAGAACGCAGAAGTGATGATATTAGCAGTTAAGCCAAACGATGTGCCGGGAGTAGTAAAAGAGATTGCACCCTTTATGAACGAAGACAAGATTTTGATTTCGGTAGCTGCTGGCGTGCCAACCGCTGCGATAGAGAAATATCTTGGCGAAGCCAAAGCCCGGGGCAGGAAGGTGATTCGGGTGATGCCGAATATAGGGGCACGTGTACGAGAGGCGGTGTGTGCAGTATGTAAAGGGAAATATGCGGATGAAGCGGATGAAGAAATAGCAAAGGAGATTCTAAGTGCCATTGGTAATGTTCATCAGGTAAATGAGGGCGACATGGACGTTATTACGGGGTTAAGTGGCAGTGGCATCGCTTTCGTTGCTGCGGTGATAGATGCGATGGCGGATGGCGGTGTGTATGAAGGGCTGCCGCGTGAATTATCATTGACGATTGCTGCTCAGACGGCGATTGGAGCAGCGAAAATGATTCTTGAGGGCAAACAACCATCTGAAATAGTTACAATGACCGCTTCTCCTGGTGGGACAACAATAAGAGGGCTGTATGCAATGGAATCGGGGGCTGTAAAAGCAGCGATGATGGAAGCAGTAATAGAAGCTACCCGACGTGCAACGGAAATATCCAAGCAAGGTTCAA
>CAZXYJ010000023.1:0-12644 GCA_964644925.1 uncultured Halobacteria archaeon
CCTGGCAACTTCCCTGCTCAAATCCCTGCTTGATTAGCTCACATTCCATGCCCGACCGATTAGTAACTATTTAATCTCTTGTGGTATAAATTCTAAGCACTGAAGTCAAAATGTATAAAAAATTATAGACACAGATTAACGCAGATTAACACAGATGAAAAGAAAAGTGCCGTTAAAATAGTCCACCCAGTCCACCAAAAGAAAGAAAAAATCCGTGTAAATCTGTGTCTTAAGTAGATGGGTGTTATACTTTATGTACAAAAACAAAATATGGAGTTAAAACTGAGTTCACCACAGGACTGCATCGGCGACTTTACTTACAACTTCCTATGGCAGCATAGAGGTGCCGAACTCAATCCTGCCAATGTGATTCCTTCTCAAGTCGGCACGAGCTATTCGTATGAAGATGTGGTTGAGGTGTTGAAAAAAGGCGAAGACGTGCATATAAAAGGAGATGCAGGCAAGAGGCTCGGTTCGAGTCTGGGCGTTGACCTTGTTTTTTTCGGTGGCCGCGGAAAGGAACTGCCCGAAGCGGGATATATAATCGTAGATGGAAATGCAGGCTCTTATCTCGGAATGGGTATGCTTTCGGGTGCTGTTTACGTTAAGGGCGAGATTAACGAGCCTCTTGGTAATGTCGTACAGGTAAAGTCCGATTTAGACGGGTATAAGAAACTCGTTTCGATAACCTGGCTCCTGCATCATCCGGGCGAGAAGGAAGCGGGAAGCATACAGCAGCCCAACGAATTTAAAGAAGGAATCTTGGTGCTCAGTGACCGAATTTTGAGGAGTACGGTTGCTGCTCGATGCATGAAAGAGGCGAAGGTGCATGTAAAGGGAGACGTTGGGATAAGCGTGGGCATATTGATGCGAAAAGGTTTTGTGCTGGTGGAAGGGAACGCGGGGATGAACGCAGCTGCTTTGCTTAACGGCGGTAAAGTCGTAATATTAGGAGATGCGGCGGAATTCTTAGGTGTGGAGATGAGAAGAGGGCTTGTATTTGTGAAAGGGGGGTGTAAAGGCTATGTAGGTGCCAAAATGACGGGTGGACGGATAATTTGCAGAAGGACAAAGCCCGTTCCGCCTGTTGAGGGAAAAAGGCTTGGGAAGGACGATTTAGCGCTGCTCGCGGAGTTTGGAATCTCTGGAATGCTTACGATGAATTATGGGAGGTATGAGGTATGAGGTATGAGTTGTTAGGTGCAAATGAAGAAAAATAAAATATAGACACAGATTAACGCAGATTAACACAGATGATAAAGATCAGCAGTCTAACTTAAATAAGTCCGCGTAAATCAGTGTAAATCCGTGTCTCAAATAGAAGGAAGCTATACATTATATACAACAAGATAAAAAACTCACGAAATTTCACGAGATTAACATTGTCAGATTAACCGCAGAGCTCACAGAGAGCGCAGAGGATAGCGGGTTAGCGGTTTGGCAGGTTAGAAGCGTTAGAACGGCTATTTATATCAGACAGCTAACCCTAACCCCCCCTCGGGCATCTAATTTTCTCTGCGAACTCAGCGTTCTCCGCGGTAAATTTTGAAATGGGGCATTGGCTTTGCTCTTTTCATCTTATCTGTGTCAACGATTTATTTTCTCGCTACGCCTCCATCCTCACCCAGCTCACACCTTCTTCGTCTTCTGTCACCCTTAACACGTACTCCATGTAATCCTTGTTTTATTTGAGCACTATGTATCCCATTTTTTCAAAATCCTCATCAAATGCAAACGCATTTTTTATCCCAAACTTTTCCATAAGGGCAAAACTCGTGCAATCCGTGAAGCTGAACTCCTTGACCTTATACCTGCAAAATATAAAACGCACTCGTGTCAATGAACACTTTCATTTATAGATATACCTATCGTGCTTCTCAGAAACTTCTTCTTCATCGCTTTCACACCTTTCAGTCCTGATATAAAAGAATGGATCATCACCCTTTGTCCTTCGCTCCTTTATCACTGACAATATCACTTCTTTAAGACCTTCTTTTATTGTAATTCCTCTTGAATCCATGAACTCCTTTAGTAGTCCGTATTCTTCTTCATCCAGTTCTGCTTGAACTATTTTCATCTTAATTACCAATAAATAATTTGGCAAGGGCTATGGTCTCAGCTCTAACCTCTCTTCAAGTTCCTTTAATTGGGGGTCTATCTCATACTTAGTAAAATGATATTCTTCTCGATATTTTTCTCTTTTTTCTTTAATCTTATCTAAAAGATTGCCATCTAATTCTTTTAGCTGGGTTAATCGGTTCTCAATTTCTTTATCGAGTTCTTTAACACGGGGTGTATTTCTAAATTCCAGTAATTCGTCTTTATATTTCTCCCAAAAATCAATACGTGGTTCGATGGTATTTATTGGACTTCTCTTTGGGTCCTTTTTATTAATAATATGGTTCCCAAAAATCTTTTCTAACTCAGAAAAATGATCTGCTCTTAATTTATTAGCTTCTTCTCTCGATTGGTTAAACTTATTTACAAGATTTTCTAGACGTTCTTTGAGTTCAGGAGTTCTAATTTCTCTTTCAATTTCAGTATAAAATCCGTTTAATTTGCTGTATAAATTATCGTGAGAAAGAAACATCTCTTCTAAATTTGGAAATTTTCCAAATACGTCCTTAAAAGCACCACTGTTACCATAAATTTTGAAGAGCCCTTCAAATATCCCTTCTTCCCTGCTTTTGTACCAAAAAATTTCGTTCTTTTTGATTGGTTCAATTTCTTTTTCTAAACTGTATATGGTAGGAGTCAAAACATCTTGGATTTCCTCTAAGATATTATTTCTCATCCTGTCTTTTTCCATTAATGCAGTTTGTCTTCCAACTTGCCGGGCGTACCGCCAAGTTATAAAAACCAGAGCAGTAACAAGAATGATATTGCTTATTGTGCTAATGGCATCCCAGTTCAATTGTCCCGTATTAAACAAAATATCTGTGGTATTCATGTTTCATTCATTTTTCTGCTAATTTTAATTAATCCCTCTTACCTCATATATTTCCTTGCGAATGTTGCAATAAATGCAGCCCACATGAAAGTTCCAAATATCGCTTCGAAGCTTGCCAATCCTTGATAAAATCCTGGGTTTGGACGGTAACCTCCATATCCCGGAGTAGCTGCGGTAACTACGCTGAAGTATATGTATTCTACTAAAGAATCTGCTGCTTCTACTCCATTTCCAAGCCAATATACAAATGCAAGGCTAAAAACCGTTAAGAGCCATGTTGCTATAACCCTCCATGGATATACACCATATCCAAAGATATATTGAACTGGGAGCTCTAAAAATCCCCAATATATACGTCTTTCCTTCTCTAAAAATATTATATGATTACGTATCCGCTTCTCTAATCCTAATTTACGCATCAGCTTTAAAAACGGCTTTAAAGAGAACGTTTTATACTTTTGCTTCCTTTTTGCTTCCATTTCACGATAGAAATAGTAATCTGCTTCCACTCTGTTTCCCAAGTCTTCACAAATTCTTTTTGCTTTTCTACATGCCTCTTCTTGAGCTGTTGGATTTATGAACTTTGTATTTTTAAAAATTAATTCCCTTTTTATTTCAATGGGATTAAACCAAGCAGCTTCACCTATCTCAGCTTCCTCAAAATGAGCATTTCCACCTATCTCAGCTTCTTCAAACTCAGCAACTTCACCTATCTTAGCTCCAACGAACCAAACATCTCCACCTACCTTAGCTCTCCTAAACCAAGCAGCTTCACCTATCTCAGCTCCTCCAAACCAAGCAGCTCCACGTATCTCAGCCCCTCCAAACCAAGCAGCTTCACCTATCTTGGCTTTCTCAAACTGAGCATTTCCACGTATCTCAGCTCCCTCAAATCGAGCAGATCCACGTATCTCAGCTCCAACGAACCAAACATCTCCATCTATCTCAGCTCCATTAAACCGAGCATCTCTTATAATAACAGCATCCTCAAAATTAACACTATGTTCAATCTTCATCCCAGAAAAATCAACTTCGAGCAGTTTTGCACCTTCAAAATTAAAATCCCTTTTATTTACTTTCTCTTCAACTTTCTCCTTTTTTAACTTGTTTATTCTCTTAAATTCTTCACTTTGGTATGAAAATATCTTATTATTTTTATGCTCATGGGTGTCCCCATGGGTCATGAAAGTTTCTTTATCTTCTGGTAGATCGATATGGAGTACACAATACTTAGAATTCGGTAGGGCTTTTTCCTTACATCTTTCTCCATTGTGAAATTTATATTCGCACATTTTCAGCACAGTAAATTACATATTTCGTTACAACTTTAATATTACGCCTCCATCCTCACCCAACTCACCCCTTCCTCATCTTCCGTCACCCTCAACACATACTCCATGTAATCCTTCACCTCTTCTATGTGTGTAATCAGGAATATCTGCCGGAACTTCTTTGAAAGCTCGCTCAACGCCGTTATAATGTTCCGTTTACGAAGTGCGTCCTGCGAGCCGAAAATCTCGTCAAGAATAATAAAATTCGTTTGAATCGCACTTCGCTCCGAAACGACAGCGGAAATCGCAAGCCTCAAACAAAGATTCGCTAAATCCTCCTCACCGCCCGAAAACCGGTTTATTTCGTATGGCGTCCCGTCATCATAAATGAACACATCGTAATTCTCGTCCAGCTCCAGCCTGCCGTATTTTCCATCCGTTAACCTTCTCAGCATATCCGATGCGTAATCAGAAAGCATCGGCCGAATCATACCCACCATATACACCTTAAAATCGTTCATTATCTTTTCAAGCAGGTGGAGATACATTATCTCCGTCTCTTCTTTCTCTTTCTCTTCAGCTAACCTCTTTTGCTCCGCTATCTCCACCAACACGCGTTCTATGACCTTGCATACGTTCTCAAACTCCGTTCGCTTCTCCACGAGCTTTAGCTTCGTTTCGTTCAGTTCGTCCTGCTTACGTTCGTATCCCGCCCTCATCTCCACATACGCCATCTTATCGAACGCTAATTCGTGTATTTGCCTCTGCAATGCCGTTATGCCCCTCACAACCTTGCTTTCCAGCTCGTTCAGCGTCCGCACGTTATGTTCCACTTCCTCTATCCTCCCTGTCTCTGCACGTAATCCGATTATTTGCCGGTACGCCGCTTCAAGATTATTTAAAGTGGAGATAACGTTTTTGTAGTCCTGTTCATCAAATTCCACGCCCCTGATGGGCAATAAATCATTCTTTACCGTCCCCAATTCAGTTTTCCAGCGTTCCAATTCACGTACTTCATGTATTATCGCCGCTTCTAACTCCTTCTTCTCTCTAACTCGCTTCTCAAGCTCGTTTAGCTTCGAAATGACTTCTTTATATTCGTTCTTGTCAAACTTAACCGTTTCAAACGGCTTCAAATCGGTCGAAACCCGCTCCAGTTCTTCCTTCCAGCGATTCAGTTCCACCTCTTCATGCTCTATTCCCGTGTCCAGTTCACGTTTTTTAGTTATGCTTTTCTCCAGCGTCTTGTCCTCCTGTGTGCACGAATCTTCATCCCGCTCCTTAGAAACAAGTTCTTCCTTCTTCCTCTTGTATTCCGCATAGCTCGAATGAAACTTTTCCTTCCGGGCTTTTGTCTCATCTCCCAGTTTCTTTATCAATCGTTCGTAGTGCGTTTCTAACCGTCTCTCGCACATCGGGCATTCACCGTCAGGACCCAGCTTCTCTATTTCCTTACGTTTCGCTATGCTCTCCACTGCATCCTTCTTGTTTTGTAATGCAGTGGATTTAAGAGCGCCGAGCGAAGACTGTATGCTCCCTTTTTGTTTCCTTATCGCTTCTATCCGCCTCTTTACTCGTCCCAACCGTTCCTCGATACCTGCAAACTCGTCCCTCGCTACTTTCAATCGCCCTGTTCGCTCCTCTCTGCCCCCGATTTCCTGCATTGCTTTTTCTTTTCGTCTTGTTAGCTCCTCCTTCTGCTGATGTTTTTCCCGTGCTTCTTCCATCCCCGCCTTTAGCTGCATCTGCGATTCACAAGCATCTTCGACACCTTCAAACCCCCTCTCTTTCTCTTTTCCTCCTTCTATCTCCCCCTCCCTCCTCCTTATCTCCCGCTCGATTTGCTCTTCACGCTTCAATAGCTCTCGTTTTCGCTGATATTTCTCTCGTATCGCATCGAGTTCTTCTTTCTTCCGTTTAAACATGAAATATTGCGCTTCTTTATCCGCGATTTCGTCCAGCTGCTTTTTCTTTACATGCAAATCCCTGAGCTCTTTTTCTTTCTCTTCTCTCCTTCTCCTCGTGTTCTCCAGGTCGCTTTTTCTCTCTCCCAGGTTATTGCTCAGTTCCATGTATTTCTCGTATTTCCGCGTGGCAGTTTCCAGTTCTTCTTTCGCTTCCCGCGCTTTTTTCTCGTTCACCGCCTTAGCGGCTTCTATTTCTTTTAGAATCGGTAAAAGCTCCTCTTTCCCTCTCTCCAAATCCCTCCTCTCGCTTTCAAGTACTTCTATTTTCTTTCTGCCTTCTTTATCCACCGTTGCGGCTTTTATACCCTCTATCTTTTTCTCTTTCCCTCTTTTATCGTCCCTTATCGCCTGTATGCTCTTTTCTACTCGTTCTATGCCGAGCATCCGAAGCACGAGCTTTTTTCGCTCCGCTGCTTTCATTGATGACAGTGCATTCAACTCCTTCTGCCTTGCAAAAACGGAAGTAAAGAAAGACTGGTAATCCATACCTATTCTGTCCTCTATAACTCCTGTAACCTCCTCTGCATTGCTGGTTATGAGTTCTCCATTGATAACGAGACTTGCTTTTGGCACTAAATTCTTGCCTGACATCTCTCTTACCACTCTATACTTATCGTTTTCCAGCTCGAATTCCAGGGCGACGCTGCAAGCCTCATTAGCCGATGCACCTTCTCTTTTTATGAGTTCTTTTGTCGTCCTCGCGGCGTGATGCCCAAACAGGACCCATCCTATCGCTTCTATCAAAGTCGTCTTCCCGACGCCGTTTAACCCGATAATGCCTATGACACCATCCGGGAATTCAACGTCCGCATTTTTATATTTTCGATAATTCCTCAGCGTTAGCGTTTTTAATAGCATGGCATCATATATCAACTCTTTTCTGCATCTTCATATTTTACCATTTTTCAGCATATACATTTATCCTTCTAAAAGTTTCAAAATCTTTACTCAATTCCCTTGCACGTTCAATAAAATACATAGAATTATCTAACCCCTCATACTCATCGGCTTTTACAATTGAACTCAATGCTCTTGTGGTATGTCCAACTCCACAGCCCAGGTCTACCACTGTATTTACCCTTTTTGTTATTTGGAGCTGTAAAAAAAAAATCTTTGTAGCAGGGAAAAATAACTCGTGTATTTTCCCCAATCTTTTTGCTGCCAGTTCCTTTCCCGAAAATATATAGCTCATTTTACGCATTCTCCTATCAGTATCCATGAAATATGGTGATGAGTCTCACCCGTAGCACGCGGCTCATAATACTCATGCTCGTATAATTCTCTAATAGTCAAGAATTTAAATTCCATGACATAATCATACCCTTTTGCGTTCAATCCAATTTTTGAATGCCTCACACACCCCAACCCCTTCCTTTCCATATTCCAATAAACGCAATCTCTCGGAGATGTGCAGCATATCTCTATGTATTTCCCGGAAACTTTTGATGCAACTATTGGATAGCGTTCCGAATATCCCATTAATGTGTTTATAGCGTCTTCTTCAGTCGTATATTTTGCTTTCCCGGTATTTACTAACTCTTCAGCAAGCTCATCCAGAAATACGGATTCCGCAAAATCCCTGTTGTGCAATGCGAAGCAAACCCTTGGTCCAACAGCAACTTTTCTTGCGTTTTTTATGAATCCCAACGCTTCGTCAACCGTTATCTGTGGGGGTTCAAACTTTTCAATCTTCTCAAGCAGTTTTTTGCCGATATAACCACCGATAAGCGGTAATTCGACTGATTTGATAGCTCGCAATGCCGCTTCGGCATCTTTGAGTATCTTGCCCGATATGTAATCCTCTACTTTTGCCATGTATCACCAGGTGCCTTTAAGCTGCTAAGCTCTTAGTCTCTTTATATCTGTTCCTGAATTTTCTCTTTCAACCAAGCATTGATAAGTGCCTCGGAAGAGATTTTTCTGGATCTAGCAATTTCTATCAATTTATTAGCAAGTCCAGTGTCAAGAGCAAAGAGATGAGTCTTTCGCTTGATATCCACTTCAAAGTGGGCTTCGGGCATATCAGTACAGTATTCACCCAGGTCATGGGAATCAAAGAACTTTACAAGTTCATCAAGAGACCTAAAACGCGGTAGGTTTTTAGATTTACTTTTTGTCATATTGTCTCCTCTCTTTTCTTGCCATGTCTCTGGCACTCAATATTAATATTTCTTTTGTCTTTTTATAAATAAACAAAAAAGAGAAAAATAGGGTGTGCAATCGCACCCCCAATCCCCGTGTTTCTTCCTATCCCCCCCTTATTCTCGCCACCGTGGTAGTTTTGGCATCATTTCATCTGCCATTTTTTCTGCTTCCTCTCTCGTTTTACCCATAAATTTCATTGCTACGTTAATACTTCCTTCCCTCACCTGTTCTTTACTTGCCAATTCGCCGCTTTGCTGGTCCTGGCAATGGACGCAATATCGCGTAAAATCAGATTCGATTTTGTTCCCACGAATAGCGGATTTTTGTGCTTCGCAAAAAAAAATACTGCCCTCTCTCACCTGTTCCTTACCATCCCATCAACAATTGTGCCACAACGGAACTCGAGGTTCTATTAATTCCATGAGTTATCCACGCGCCGTGAATATTTTTTGACTTGTATAAAAGATAACACAGCAAAGTTCCCTGAACGAAAACAGGAATCATCCTGAACGGCGTTAAAGAGTGCCATGCAAACGCGACCATCATCGAAACGATATACGCCAACGGTAGATTCTCAGTGTTTTTATATGCAAATAAGAAAAATACGCCTCGAAACAAAAATTCCTCGTTAAACGCATCGAGAAATAAAGGAATGCTCCATATCATGACCAAATCGGAAGGACTTACAAATTGTGACGTCCATGCTAGCGTCATCTCAGGATTTTGGATGAATATCACGGCGTTGGTCAGCGTGGTGATTATTAGAATACCTGGAATGGCTCAATACATAGGTTACTCTTATTTGTCAAGTTAGGGTCATTATATCGTACTCAAATTCTTTTATTAATGCTGGAGCATACCAATCTTGTGCTCGATAATAAACCCCCGTTTTCCGCTTTCCCAGGCAGATAGTAGCCCAAGCGTATTCACTGATGAACCCCTTGCCCACTTCAAATACCTCGTTCAGGACATTGATCCCCGCTTTATTATCGACTTTTCTGATGAAGTGTATCTTCCCATCTGTCAATGGTAATTTATCCAAATTGATTCCCATAGCATTTTTTAGTAATCTAACGGGTGCAATATTTTTTAATTCTTTATCTCTCTTCTTCCAAGCACTGAGATTGTTATGCTGACCAACAAAATGCAATGATCTGGCACGTATATTTTCCGGACTTGTGAAAGTTTCTTTATCCCAGAACAACTTCGCTCCGAACCAGTTATTAAAGTTCTCGATGAAGCACATCCCGCTATCTACCTGTAAATATTTGGGAATCGGGTTATTGCGCCAATACGGGATAAGGAAGCCGATTACATTGTCCGTGCTTTTGGAATCGTACTGCTCATGGTGAACCCGATTACGGACTACATCGATGAGATTGAGAGAGGAAATCGCATCATATCCCCTGATAAATCGTGGACCAACAAAGTCCATCTGGTGCATCTCATCGATTCGTGTTGGATTCAGAATCGTGTATCGCTTTTTGGATTTAACCCGCTTGTACCGCTCTCGCTTATTCACTTTCAGGTTATGCCTCTTCACAATTCGCTTTATCGTTGATACCGAAGGTATCTCAACATTCGAAAAATACCGATTTACGGCATCAATCCGCCCTTGCTCCTCTATATTCATAACGCATCACAAAAAATGCGTTAAATAGAGGTTATATCAAAATAGTGTACGATGTATTGAGCCTTTCCACTATCCAAAGCACAAATTTTTCCTCCTGTAATGCGGGTATCTCCTCAAGCGATTCCAATTCGTATATCCGTTGCATCGTAGCTGAGTATTTAATCGCTGTAATTTTCATTCTCTATACTCCTTGCATTTCCTTTTCTACAAGTAACTCAAAGTTAATAATAGCTTTAAATTTAAATGTTTCGATTATCTATCTTCCTATTTCCACACCCGGTATAAGAACGAGACCATGACGATTAAATGCAGTAAAAAAAAATGCAATAATCATGCGATAATCTATCAGAGATACTCAGGGCTGCACTTATGCGAAAAGCATTTCATTGAGGATGTAGAGAAGAAGGTGAAAAAGGAGATAAGAAAACAGCGGGCGGTGGAGCGCGGGGATAAGATTGCCGTGGCGTTAAGCGGAGGGAAAGACAGCTCAGCTCTTTTGTACATGCTAAAACGGTTTTTTCATCCACGCACCGATTTGGAATTCATTGCAATTGCTGTGGACGAAGGGATAAAGGGATTCCGCCCGATAACACTGATGAATGCCGAGAAGATGGCAAAGCAGTTGAACGTGGAGCTGTTTACTTTTTCTTTTGAACGTGAGTTTGGATTTACGCTGGATGAAATAGTGTCAAGAAAATTTGAGCAGGCGCCTTGCACTTTTTGTGGCGTGCTGAGAAGGCAGATAATAGAAACAAAAGCGAAGGAATTGGGTGCCACGAAGGTTGCAACCGCCCATAATCTGGACGACGAAGTTCAGACGATTCTAATCAATTATATGCGGGGGGACATAGAGCGGTTGGGAAGGCTGCGAGGGCGACGAGAAGAGTTTGTGCCGCGGATTAAGCCGTTACGAGTGGTGCCCGAGAAGGAAGTTGCGTTGTATGCGCTTGTAGCGGGAATACCGTTAGCTACGATTCGCGGTCCTTATGCCGAGCTATCTTTTCGGTTCACGGTGAAAAGAATGCTGAATGAGTTCGAAAGGAGACACCCAGGGACAAAATATTCTTTGTTACGCGGATATGAAAGGTTGTCTGAGTTCTTGCCGAAGGAACACTCGAAAAGAAAACTTTTGCGGTGCGAACGGTGTGGAGCGCCATCGGCATCGAGAATATGCACTGCTTGTGAGATAGTTGAAATGATGAAATGACTCGGACGACATGTTTAAATAGTTACAAGTGCAGGTAAGTGTTTGGCGAAGCAATGGCAACTAAAGTCTTGAAAAGCTTTTTATATTCTGAAACTTAAATATTGTTTGTGAAGAATAAAGATGCCAGAAGAATTTATTGTAGCCGAAAATCTTGACCTTGCATGGAGCAATTTTGACCCGTTTTTTACATTACCCGCTGACTGCCCGTTTCACGTAGAGCGAGCAGGTAAGCCGTTAAATAAGCTAATTAGAGCCCTTTTGCGGCAGCACAGACAGCCGCCTAAGTACTTCTTTTCGGGTCATAGAGGATGCGGCAAGTCAACAGAACTAAACAGGCTTGCCGCTGATGATGAAACAAAAAAACAATTTTTTATTGTGAAGTATTCGGTTAAGGACGTGTGCGATGTTAACAACCTTAATTATGTTGATGTGCTGTTCTCTATGGGTGCGCAGTTATATATCCAGTATATTGCTGCGGGCAAGGAACTGGAACCAGAGCTACTAAAAGAACTTGAAAGCTGGGGGCGCAGCATAGAGCTGGAGCAGGAAAAAACGAAGTCTACCGGAGTCTCGGTGAAAGGATGGATTAGTGCCTTTTTCCTTTCTGTACAGGCAAAAATTAAGTCCGAGCATACTACAAGGAAAATTATCAGGGAACAAATAGAACCAAAGCTTTCTGTGCTTATTGATAAAATAAATCTAATCATTGCAGATATCGAAGGCAAAGAGAAGAAGAATGTGCTTGTTATAATTGACGACCTGGATAAACCCGGTTTAGAGCAAGCAAAGGAGATCTTTTATAATAACTATACGGCTATTACGCAGCCTGCATGCTATATCGTTTATACGGTGCCAATTTCTATATTCTTCGCACCGGAATTTACTGCGATACGGGAAAAACGGTTTTTCCTACCCAATATTAAACTGCACACTAAGAATGATAGAAATGGAATAGACAAAGATGGCTATGAACTAATGCGAACGTTCGTTTATAGAAGAATGAAGGAGGAGCTAATCGAACCCGAAGCCATTGACTTTGCCATAAAAATGAGTGGCGGTGTATTTAGAGAGGGTGCACGGATAATGCAAATCGCAGCAGACAGTGCAATAGAAAACGAAAGAGGTTGTATATTAAAAAAAGATGTGGAACGGGCAGAGCGTGAAATTAGGAGTGACTTTAAACGTATTCTGAAATCTGGCGACTATAATGCCCTTAATGAAATCAGTAAGAGTAATGATATACGTGGGATAGAGAGGATAGGGCATTTATTACATAATCTTAGCGTGCTTGAATATGAGAATGAAGAAAACTGGTATGATATACACCCCACGCTCGAAGAACTGTTAAAAACGCGTACCCTAATACCGCGAGCAAGATAGACATCCCACGCTCGAAAAACTATTAAAAAACCTTTTTTTAAAAAAGAAAGCTTTACCAAAGAAATAATGGACGAAGCAAAAGCGACTTTTG
>CAZXYJ010000024.1:0-12584 GCA_964644925.1 uncultured Halobacteria archaeon
AAAAAACCACGAGATTTCACAAGAAACCTTTTCTTAGAAAGAAAAGCTTTACCAACAACTTTTTTACCTTCGGTAAAAACCTTGACTAAAAACATTCCCTTTGTTTTTCTTTTAGCACAGGTTTTCTTTTTGTAAAAAAGAAAAAGTGTTGTGTAATCTTGTGGTTAGCTAAACAAACTCACAGCTCAACCTTGAGCTCTTCCTTCATCGTTTTTAGCACGAGTTCTGCATCTATGCTTTCCACACCTTCGATTTCTTTTATCCTCTCGATAATAATCCCACATTTATCATAACCAATGCACTTAGAGATGACAATCAGATCACAATCGCCAGTTACGTGGTGAACGCAACAACTCTCTGCCATTTCCGCTACCGCTTCCCCCACCTCTTGAATACTATTATATCCCGGCTTGGTTTTTATCTTCGTGATTAACGTGACCAAGCCGAGTTCAGAGGTATTGAGAACCGCGGTATAACCACAAATAACGCCTTTTTCCGTTAGCCTTTTCACTCTCTCGCTTACAGTAGCCGTGCTCACCCCTATCTTCTGCGCAATCTTCGTGAACGAATTGCGAGCATCCGACTGGAGTTCTTCCAATATTCTCTTATCTAATTTATCCATTGTAAATTATTCCTCCTTAGATATATCAATAGACTTTAATGTCTTAACTATTAATTATAAATTTAAAGTTAAGTTACAAGGGGAAAAAATAAGAGGGCTCGTAAGAGCCCTCCTTCTTCTTAACTTTCTGTCTCGATTTTAGTGTGTGTATCCCGCAGCTACCTTTCTCGCGTATTGCTCTATGAGGTCCGCGCCGCAACCGGGGCAGTTGGCATAGAGTTTACCCAAAGCAGCGCCGCATACCGGGCATTTCTCAAGCGTATTTTTCGTCTGCATTGCATCCCCCCAGAGCCAACCATGATGCGCTTCCATCATATGTTCCACTAGTTTATCCACTGTTGCGTCCTTGTCCTTTGCTGCAAACGTCTCATTGCATACATAACAACGTCCTTGTGCCATTTTTTTTCCTCACCGTATAAATCATCAAAATTACGACTATTTAAATTTTTCGGTTTTTTTAACCGTTCCAATTGTGAGATGCCTAAATATTTCATATTCATTTAAAATATCCGATTTTCTAAAACATTCGTAACAAAGAATGCCAAATTAAAAAGGAGCAAAACTTTTTATGTATGGAAGGTGAAACAATAATACATGGCGGAAAGAAGAAGGAGACCCTCAATATTTAATCTGATGGAAAAGTACATGGAGCAGATGTTTGATGAAGCGAGAAGAGTGCCCCGGGCACAGCCATTTGAGGAGGAATTTGCGAGAGGGCGAAGGAGAGAACCGGGGGACGTCGAGGACTGGTTAAGGGATCCGTTTGAGGATATGACGCGGAGATTAGAAGAGGAATTGCCCGATAAGTACAAGGATTTTGTAACGGAAGAGGAGACGCCGGAAGGAAAAGTAAGAAGATACGGTCCTTTCATCTACGGGTTCTCCTATACAAAGGAGCCGGGGAAGGAGCCGGAGATAAAGGAGTTCGGGAATATAAAACCTTCGTACAGGAGAATAGAGCCCGTTCCAGGAGGTGAGCGCGAGCCTTTGATAGATGTGATGGAGCAGAAGGATTCGTACGAAGTCGTAGCGGAATTGCCCGGTGTCGAGAAAAAGGATATAAAATTGCATACAACCGAAGACTCACTGGAAATAAGAACGGAAAACGAGAAAAAGTTCTCCAAGGAAATACCCTTCGACATGCCTGTAAAGCCGGAAACCGCAAAGGCGACGTATAAAAACGGCGTGCTCAGCGTGCGGATAACAAAGCTCGAAGGCGAGAAGAAGAAGACTACTGTATCGTTGGAGTGAGCGAAGGGAAAGGGCAAGGAGGGAAGGCGGTAGAGAAGTATAGTTCGGGCTCTGTACTTAACAGTAGTTCCGGAAGTACATGAAGCTGTGACAAAAAACTTTTATTTGTATTTACGTATGCTTATTTTTGTTTACTATCAATTAACATTGAAAAGATGAAGGGAGGGGTAAAGGGATAAATAAGATGACAATATGTATCGGAGCAATCTGCGATAATTATAAAGCTGCGGTAGTTGCATCTGACAAGATGGTGACTGCCTGGTATCCGCCAATCGAGTTTGAGCACGACACACCAAAAATAGAGGCGCTTTCAGACACTTGCGTAGCCCTCACGGCGGGTTCAGCTTTAGCCCATACAGAACTCTTTAGAGAGGTGAAATCTGACCTTGCTACTATCTCCAGGCCGTTGGTTTCACGAATCACCAAGAGCATTAAGGACAGTTTTGTGGAACAAAGAAAAAACAGGGTAGAAGAGCTATACCTCAAACCAAAGGGGATGACTCTGGAGTCATTTTATAGGGAGTATGCAGATTCATTACCTGCTGAGATCGTTGTCGGTATACATAAAAAAATAGAAGAGACAGAATATGAATTGGAGATTCTGATTGTAGGATTAGATAATGAAGGTGCGCATATCCATGGTGTTCGTGATCCGGGTGTTTCAGACTGTTATGATTCATTAGGATACAATGCTATTGGGTCTGGTGAACTTCATGCTCTTTCAACATTTATGTTAAACAATTATACGCCTAAAAATTCTATAAATCACGCAGTATATTTAGTTTATGAAGCAAAGAGAAATGCAGAAGTATCCCAGGGAGTAGGAAAATCAACGGACATGTGTTTAATAACCGACAATGGAATTAAATACCTTTCAATGGATGAGATGGCAAGACTGGGTGACATTTATGAAAAAAAGACCAAACCCGAGCGTGAAGAAATAAGTCAATTAGTTAAAGATTTGCCGTTTGGTGATGGCTGAGATGGAATCTGAAAGTAAAAAGGAGGTGGTATTGGTTGTAGAGGATAAAAACTTAAAAAGACGAAAAACATGAAAAAGAGAACTATAGTTGGTTTAATATCCATAGTAGCAATCGTAGCGGTTGTGATGTTTGCAGGATGTATAGAAGAGGAGGAGGGATCCGTACCTACTTCAACACCAACGATAACCCCCTCGCAGACTGCAACTCTCACTCCACCTCGGGAAATAACTTCTGCAATCGTATCCAAAGTAATAGATGGGGACACTATAAAATTGCAAAATGGCGAAAGAGTTAGATTGCTTGGGATTAATACACCAGAAAAGGGGCAACCATATTACGAAGAAGCGACAAATAGATTAAAGGAATTAATTGAAGGGAAAACCATTATGTTAGAAAAAGATATTGAGGATAAGGACCAATATGGCAGACTGCTGAGGCATATTTACATTGATGATACATTCGTGAACTTAGAAATGGTTAGAGAAGGATATGCTAACGTTTACATTATCCATCCAAACGTTAAATATTCAAGCAAGTTTGAAAACGCAGAAGAAGAGGCTAAAAATGCTAAAAGAGGTATATGGCAACCATCCGAAGGCGGTTTATCTAAATGCATCGGCATTCTCTACTTTCATTGGAATGCAGAAGGCAATGATTGTTATAATCTCAATGATGAGTATGTAACTTTCAAAAATACTTGCTCTCAGTCTATTGATATGACCAGTTGGACTGTTAAAGACGAAGCGAACCATATCTATACTTTTCCTGATTTTAACCTGGCTGGTGATGCTACGGTTACGTTATATACGGGTGCGGGTATAGACACAACAGCAGAATTGTATTGGGATAGCAGTGGTCACACAACATGTAATGCAATATGGAACAATGATGGCGATACGCTTTATTTAAGGGATATAAGTGGCAATTTAGTAATAAGCTACGGTTATGGTGGATTTGAATAACAGGGGTACGGAATTTTATGAAAAAATCAAAAATCACAGCAAAAAGAAACTCAAATGGGGCTTTATATCGAAAAATAAGCATCCCAATTCGCAAAATATCTGATTATATGATAAACTCTTAAGCACGGGTATGTGGCTTATATGGGATGGGCAAAGTTTTATAGTTGATAGATTTTAGGGATTTTGAGGATGCCCGCAAACATCTTGAATTTTGACGCCTTTGCGATAGCGGCGGGAAAAAGAGAGGAGAGGATAACGGGTGAGGAAGGCGTAAAAGTGGTCGAAACTGAAGTTGAAAAAGAAGGAATAATAAAAACTGGGGGATGAGAAAACAGTGGCGGTGGAAGAGGAGGAGAAAGAAATGAAAAATCAGAAGACGTTGACTGATTTCTTTTAGCGTGGCCTTGCGGAAAATCCACAGCCATGCCACCCATTTTGAAAAAAAGGCATCCTTTGGAAGGTGCATGAATTTCAAAATCAAAAATTTCTTTCTTCTTTGGATATCAACGTTTTTAATCTTCCTAAATCCGCTCCAACTACGACTTTCACGCTTCTTCTAGTTGGTTTTATTTCCACTGAGTTAACAGCACAACAAAAAGCATTCAACAAGATAGGAAAGGCGAACCCGGAATCAAGTAAAGCAATAATATTAAACCCTACTTTTATTATTTCGGGAAATCTATCCTTTTCAAAGAAAGGTGCATAATACTTTAATTCTGATAAACAAGATAGTATGGTATTAATTTCTTTTTTAATTTGTTTAATGTCTCCTTCTTTCTCTATAAATTTAGGACCTACTACTGTCAACTCTATAATACGGTGCGTAGATCTAAGGATCTCTTTTTTATTCTCAAAGACTCTTTGAATGATCTCCGTGGGTTCAACCATTTGTTACCATCTCAATTTCCCTTTTGGTTTTAATCTTTATAGCTACTGAAGCCCCAACCAGTCCACACCACTTTGAAAAAACGGTGCATCCGTTTTAAGGGCATTGTTTACAACTGCTTTAACGTTTATATGCGTCTTGATATTTTTTTCTGAGTTCAGTATCGATCATTTTCGCAAGCATTTTTTTAGAAATTAATACACACTGAACCTGTTTTAGATCTGCTATGTCTGCTAGCTTTTCATCTTGAGTCACAACTATCAATGTGTTTTCCTTAGCGTATTCTACAATCTTATTGTCTTCTGCGCCTTGCAACGCTACGCTGTTAACCGTTTCAATATCCCAGCCCAAAGCTTCAAGATAGTCTTTCATGCCTGTATACATCTCGTCAAGAAGAATTTTCAAAACAAGTCCCTCCTACGTTTTCGCGTGCCCATCCATTGAAATTTAGACCCAACTACGCTGCCCCCGATAAATTGTGGAGCTTTTGCGGGAGACTTGTAAATTGAATTTTCATAGGCTCCCCCAAATGGTTGTATCAATCTCGGGATCAAATACAAATCTGAACCTTTTTTTAAATTCATTTTCATATTTTCTAGTCTTAATCTGATTAATAAATTTATCTAAAACTGCCTTAGTTTCTTGTAGAAGAGCATGTGAATTTATTAATATCCAACTCGAATTATTATCATATTCTATTAAATCAATATCTTCGGATATTCCGCCATAATGTGGTACTCTTGACTCGTGTAATATTTTACACCTATATGATTCATACAAAACATCAGCATATGTCTTACCTTGCAATTCTTGATATTTCAATTGGCAATCAGTTGGCAAATTTTCTTTAAGTTTTGGAAAATACTCTTTACTGAATTTTATAAAATCAGGACGTGTTGTATTTCTACGTAACCCATATCTATAGCCACATAATGTATCAATTACAATACAAGAAATTCCCATTACAATGAATCCAGAATATCTAAATTGCCTTAAATCTTCCCCTGGTTTAATATACCACCATTCAATTCTTTTCTTAAATTTATCAAGAAGACCATTAAAATTATTTGGGTCAATTTGATTGTAGGAAACTTTAAATGCAAACATTTTTTCTTTGTTTTTCAAAACCATTCTTCACACCTCAGTCACTATACCCCGCATTTAAGATACGAATCCTGTGACTATAAAAAATTAATATGATGCCATCCCGCCCGGCGGCATTCCGCCTCCACCCATCCCGCCTGGAGGTGCTCCCCCAGCCGGCATTGCCTCCCTCTTTGACGCAATCACATCGTCTATCCTGAGTATCATCGTTGCAGCCTCCACTGCGGATTCCACCGATTGTTTCTTTGTCCTCAGCGGTTCTATCACACCACCTTGCCACATATCAACGATTTTTCCTGTGTAAGCATCAAAACCCGCATTCTTCTCGCCGCGCTCATGCGCCGCTTTCAACTCCACCAGCTTATCTATCGGGTCAAATCCCGAATTTTCCGCTAATGCTCGCGGTATTATCTCCACCGCCGCAGCGAAATTCTCCACCGCCAATTGCTCTCTTCCTTTTAGTGACGCACTGTATTCTCGCACGCGCAGCGCCAATTCCGTTTCTACTGCACCGCCGCCTGCAACTGCTTTTCCATCCTCGATTATGCACCCTGTTACCCGCAGCATGTCATGTAAAGCGCGCTCAACTTCATCCACCACGTGTTCTGTCCCGCCTCTTATCACAATGGACACCGCATGAGGATTCTCGCACTCCTGTATAAACAGCATCTTATCCTCTGCTATCTTCCTTTCCTCTACCAAACCAGCATGCCCCAAATCGCTTTCGCTTATCTCATCCACGTTAGTTACTATTTTACCCCCTGTAGCTTTTTCTAATTTCTCCATATCGCTTTTCTTCGCCCTTCGTACCGCAACAATGCCATCCTTCGCAAGATAATACTGCACGACATCGTCTATCCCTTTCTGGCATATCACGACGTTCGCACCGCTCTCTTTTATGCGCTCCGCCATCCGGTGCATCGTTCTCTCCTCTTCATCAAGGAACCCCTTTAACTGGTCAGATGACGTTACCTTTACTTCCGCACTCGTCTCTGTCTTCTTCACTTCCAGCGCTGCATTAATCAATGCTATTTTCGCATCCTCTACTTTCCTCGGCATCCCGGGATGCACCACTTCTTTGTCTATTGCCATTCCCTGCACTAACTCTGTCTCTCCTATTCTCCCTCCGACTTTCTTCTCCACGCTTATATTATCCGTGTCAACCACTCTTTTACCACCGTGACCCGTTTCCGTTATTGCCTTAACCGCCTTTATCGCAATTTCCGAGAAGAAATCACGATAACTCTCCCCGAATTTACCGGTTATTGCGGTTCTTGCTATTTTCTTCAACTCTTCGTCATTGTCTATGTCTATATCCGTAGCAATTTCCTCCAGCACTTTTCTCGCTCTTTCTGCCGCAAGTCTGTATCCTGATGTGATTACCGATGGGTGTATTTTCTGCTCCAATAACTCCTCAGCCTTCTTTAGCAGTTCACCACCGATCACAACAGAAGTTTTGGTACCGTCGCCCGCTACCTCGTCTACCGTTTTCGCAACCTCTATCATCATCTTCGCCGCTGGACTCTCTATGTCCATCTCATTGAGAATGGTCGCACCGTCGTTTGTTATAACCACGTCACCAAGAGAATCCACAAGCATCTTATCCATCCCCTTTGGACCCAAAGTAGTGCGAACCGCAGAAGCAACCGCCTTCGCCGCATTTATGTTCGTGCTCTGTGCTTCTCTTCCTTGTGTTCGCTCACTCCCTTCTCTCAATACTAATACCGGTATTCCGCCTAACTGTCCTACCATTTTTATATTTCCCTCTCTAACTAACTATACCTATACCCTTCTTCCACGTTGAACTATAACTTAAACCCTATGTAACATTTACCATTTAACCATATTAACATTAAAAATTATTAACCACAGATTACACAGATTAACACAGATGATAAGTATTTTAGCCCCTGTTAGCCAAAAAATCTTGTGTTAATCTCGTGGAATCTTGTGGTTTGAAAACTATGCAACGAGAATATAAAAAACACGGGTTCTTCTCTTTTGTACCTTCAGATAGCCAAAACCGAGAACTCTGGTGCTTGAAGCACGGCGAATCGGGAATAAACAGCGTATGCCGGGTTCTGGAGGTATCGAGAAAGGGAATAAAGACAAAAGAAGGGCGGGAAAAGGTCGTTCTTAGCGGAATACTTGCAGACTACACGGCAAAAATCCCATTCTTTTCGTGGGAAGAGCGAGAAGAACTTAGAAAGGATACGATATTGCAAATAGAGAATGCGTACCTGAAGCGGTGGAACGGACTGCCTACGTTACATATAGCGAAAAACACGAGTGTGAGCGTAATTGAAAATTATATTGGTTTTCCCAGTTGGACGGTGCTGATGAAGCCTAAAAAGAGGACGATAGGAGAAATACTCGATTGTGAGGGTGCATTTGATGTGATATTAGAGGGAGATATAGTGTCTGTATCGCAGCCCCGGGGGGAAGGAAACAGAAAGAGAATTGTTCTGGATGACGGCACCGGTGCGTTATTTATGGAATTTGAAGAACAGAAAAAGGAGCAGGTAGCGGATATTTCCTTTGGAATCCCTGTTAGGGCAAGGGGAAACGTGGTGGCAGAAGAATCGAAAAACGGTCTTGTATTAAAGTTGATTGCGGAAAAGGTAAAAATTAGCCGTGAAGCATTTATGATACGTGAACTGAAGAACTTTCTGTCCCGGTATACGTGATTGCGTATTATTGCATATAAAGCATAACCTCCATTTGAGACACAGATTTACACTGATTTACACAGATTTTTTCTTTTGGTGGGTTGGATGAGCTATTTTTAACGGCATTAATCTTTTCATCTGTGTTAATCTGCGTTAATCTGTGTCAACAATTTATTTTTTTTCATTAAACCCTTCTTTCAAAAAGAAACATTTACTAAAGAAATATTTTAGTAAAGTAAAAATCATTTTAGTACACAATTAGAAAGGAGCAGATAGAATGAAGATACGGCTCAAGCGAACGCTAAAAAGGTATTTCTTCGATACACATCGGGCTTTAACACCTGCGGAGACCCTGGGCGAGGCAGAAAAGCTGAAAGAAAAAGTCGGGATAACAAGAATGGAAGACATTACCGCACTTGATACGCTCAACATACCTGTCTATTCTGCGAGCAGACCAGAAGCCGAAGAAGGGGCTGTTTCGGTGTATACCGGAAAAGGTCTGACGAGAGAGCAAGCGAGGGTATCGGTAATCATGGAAGCGATAGAGCGGTATTCGGGAGAACTAAAAGCCCGGGATAGAGCGGAATTCCTGCTTGAATCATACGACGGGGGGCGAGGCGAAAGACAAAAAGTGGACCCTGCTTCTCTTATATTGTCCGGGCTTTCTACCATCGGTCCGCGTTCGAAATTAGAATGGTGTGAGGGTTATGACCTGTTAAGAGAGGAAGAAGTTCTTGTTCCTGCGAATGCCGTTTTTCATCCGTACGTATCAAATAGAGGCGAAAGACTGTTTAGAAGTGACACTAACGGTATAGCGTCCGGGAATAACCTCGAGGAGGCTATTTTTCATGGGATAACGGAAGTAATAGAGCGAGACGCATTGAGTTATGTGGAATTGAAGAAGAACGCAGGTAAACAAATAGAAATTGATGAAGGCGATGGGATGATATTTGAGTTGAAAGGGCGGTTGGAATCCGCAGGTGTCATTCCTCATTTCTGGTATATTCCGTCAGATACGGGATTTGCAACGGTTGCGCTGGCGTTGGACAACGAATCAAAGGATGCTTCATTGCTCGTTTACGGTGCAGGCACGCACAGCGACCCGCGAATAGCGACGATAAGAGCAATAACGGAGGCTGCACAATCAAGGGTTATGCAAATAGAGAGCATGAAGCGGGATGCGATGAAAGCGACATCAGCGAGACTAATGAGTTATGATGCGATAAAGAAAAGAAATAAGTATTGGTTTGAAGACAAGGGCAATGGTAAAGAAGAAAAGGTGAGGCTGGATGAACTTCCTAAACGGGCGACTGAAACAATAGATGGCGATATAGCGGTTGCACTGGATAAATTGCGCCGGGTCGTGAACCGCGTGATAGTGGTGGACGTAACGAGGGAAGAGATAGGCGTTCCGGTTGTAAGGGCGATTATTCCGGGATTTGAAGTATATGCGAGGAATCCGGAAAGGGTGGGCAGTCGGTATAGATAAATTTATGGTATTTGCTCAATATCTTATGGACTATATAAATTCTAAGCACGAAACCTTAAATTCTAAACAAACTCCAATATCTAAACTCAAAATTCAAAACAGACCTTCCTTTTGGGATTTCGGATTTTGATTAAGCCCTTACAGGGATTGCGGGGTTGTGGGGCAGAGCCCCACAGTTTAGGATCAAAACCTTTCAGGGTTTGCGGGACGTGGGCAGAGCCCACGATGCTTAGGATTTAGGATTTTTCACGCTCTATTGAGCACATTCTTGCATCCTGTATCTTGCATCGTGCATCATGAATCCGGTCTCCCTCACCGCTTACTCGCACTTTACACTCGCCACGTTTACCTGCGCTTCTCCTTTTATTTGTGTTACAACTCGCATCAAGTCCTCCATGGACTCCGCACTACCTTCAGCGCATATAACGACAGAACCCTCGCCTCCTGCCACGCCGCCCGCACCTATCGTGAATGCATCTTCAGCACCTAATAGTATCAGTGCCTCTATCTCGGTAATTACCGTGCCATGCACGGGCATCAACCCTACGGGCATTCCTACCGATTTGAAAAATCTCTCCTTCCCTACCCGTTTCGCCGCCGCGGTGATGGAATAGGGTATCATTTTCTCGATACCCACAGGAATGATAAAATTCACGCCTCGTGCCATCACGGTTCCAATCGCTGAACCTATCGTGCCACCGGCGGTATGTGCCAGGAGTATGCCCGCATTTCCGTATGCATCCAACGCATTTGCACCTTTTATGAACACGTCTTCCGCAGATAACCCCTCTATCGCGTTTTCTATGCTCTCCTCGCGGCTTACCACGCCATTTTTTATTATTACGTCCTTTTCCCTCTCTTCTTTCGTGACAACGCAAGTGCCCTTGTCCGTTATGACACCAGCAGCGTATCTCTGCTTATCTATCTTATTCGCTCCAGACAACTCACTCAAAATCTCATCGGCTACATAAGCATTTGTAGTCCCCAGCCCGATTATGATGGTGCCCTGTTTCAACGCTCGCTGCACTTCTTCCAGATTCTTTACGCCCTTTGCAATCACCCGTTTCGATTCCGAAGGCGTAAGCACTATCAAGATTTTTTTATTTTCGTTCGCCATATTATTCTACTCCTCTTATCAGTAATTGTATAACTTTGGTAATCGTATTATTTTAAATTTTAAAAATATCTACAATATAATTAAAACGCTCGTTTTTTGGATGATGCTTAATGTATTTTGGCTTCAGTATAGAATCAACAAATTCATTACATCTTTTTTCTACTTCCGATTTAGTTGACTCTGGAACTCGGGGTTTTTGCTGTCGTGGTGGTTTATAGAGCCATACTTTTTTTCTTCTTGCCATGGTTAATTACAATTGTTACATGTGTATGCAGGTATATTTAGTTTTTATGTGAGGGTATTTATGTGATAGTAGCATGATTGATAAAGAAAAATATTTGAGAGCCAAACTTAAAGATTTTCAGCACATTTTCAATCAAACTGCAGAAATATATGAGTATGCATTTGAAAGGGGCGGTCCTAGAGAAAGTGCAGTCAGAGGATATCTTAAAAGTCATTTGCCTAAGCGATTTGGCGTGACCACAGGAAAAGTATTAAATCCAGAAGGTGAATTGACTAAACAAATTGATATAATCATTTATGATGCACTCAATTGTCCAATAATTTATAAAGAGACAAAGGGTGTAGAATATCAAATCATTCCTGCAGATAGTGCAATTGGGGATATTGAGGTCAAATCGATAGTTACGCCTGAAGTTCTTAAAGACAGTATTGCTAACTTAAAGTCATTCGGCAACGTTGTTAGTAAGTTTAATAAAAAAATCGTTTGTGGCTTCTGGGGTTATGCGACACCGGTTTTTGCTAAACAAATTGAAGTTGATCTGTATTTCAATACTTTACAAAGTATTTTAGCAGAGGTACGTGATTATCAATATATTAAAAATGGCATAATACTTCCAAATACAACAAATATTAATGTTACTGGTAAAATTATAAAGAAAGTGCCTTGTTTTTTATATTTAAGAGAGGATGCTACCTTAGATGCTACTATTTCCAGAAAGAAAAAGAAGCTAAAAAAATTTCCGGTGCTAACAGAAAGTGATCCTGAAGTAATTCTATCAGCGTATATGATGCTTTTAACGGATAATCTGAATAAATGGAAACCACATAGCTATTCTACATATAAATATCATCTACAATTTGGGAAATAGACTCTAAGTTCAATGACATGGTCCTTAATTTTTTATTGTATATAAAGTATAATTTCCTTCTATTTAAGACACAGATTTACACTGATTTACGCAGATTTATTTTAGTTTAACCGTGTTTGTTGATTCTTATCATCTGTGTTAATCTGCGTTAATCTGTGTCAACAATTTATTTTTTCTTGTTAGCGATTTTTTTCCATTATTAAATGCTATATCTCATTCTATATAATGTATAACCTCCTGCTATTTGAGACATGGGATTTTCACGGATTTTTTTCTTTTTTGCTGAACTGGGCTAACGGCATTGCTCTTTTCATCTGCGTCAATCTGTGTCAATAATTTATTTTCTGCTTTCTTGTGTTAATCTTGTGAATTCTCGTGGTTTATTAATT
>CAZXYJ010000025.1:0-12198 GCA_964644925.1 uncultured Halobacteria archaeon
GTCAGGATTCCCCCTGCCTCGTTCAGGATTAGAACTGCACCTGCTATGTCATAACCGCTTATTAAACCACGCACGTCTATCGCCGCATCCATTACGCCTTCCGCAACCAAGCATATCTCCATCGCAATACTGCCCAGCACACGAATCACCACATTTTTATTCCGCTTTTGAAATTCTATGAGCCCCTCGGGTATCGAATCCGCACCGTAAGTGTAGATAGAGAAGACCTGTTTTGTCTTGCCTTTTACCTTACGTGGTAGTTTCTTACCGTCCACAAATGCGTGCCCGCCCTTCACTGCGTAGTATGTCCGCCCCTGAATAGTTGTAACAACGCTTGCTTGAATGTCGTCAAAGGTGAGGTGCTCTACCTTCGGTAAATAAGCGATAGAAGAGCAGAAGAAAGGTATGCCAAGAATGGCATTTGTGGAGCCATCTATGGGGTCAAAAATAAGTGTGAATTTCGGCTCGCAGCCTTTTGGAAATATGTGGTCACCCAATTCTTCTGATATTATCCTCGCACACAGCCCGCGGGAACTCAATGCTTTCTCCAGTGCTCTCTCTGCGAACATGTCTATCTTCCTCGTTACGTCTCTCGCCCTCCTCGCTATTACCTCTCCGTAGTCCGCGTTTTCCGTGATATAGGTTCTTATGGACTCTCTTAGCTCAGACGAAATCTCCAACAGTTCGTTTATTTCCATTTTATCTTTGTATGTAAGGTAAAATATGATTTCCATCTATTTAAGATACGGATTTATATTCATCTATGCAATACAAGCCCCGACCACTCCACCATCGGAATAAATTCCGAGGCATCCTTGGTGTTCTCTATCTATTCATTCTCCTTAACACAACATATCCTCTAAGCACGAGCAAATCAATCGAGGACACGTCGGCAGTTCCAATCTCCGATCCACGTTTGTTCATTCGATCCTCACCCTTTTTTCATCGAAATCTATCTCCAAGTAGGAAAACAACTTTGTTCCTATGAGTGCATCTCTAGATTCTGTTAGTGTGATTCTCGCCTTCTTTACTTCTTCACCAAATTTAGTTACACCAGAAAAGACCATCTCCTTCTTTATCGTGCCATCAGCAAACTCAACCTCCATCGTATCGCAAAGCTCTAAACCAAGTTGAATTGCAAGTTGTACTGGTAGACAGAGGTATTCATCAAACCCCGTATCAATTACTGCATCTACCGCTATTTCCATCTTTCTTCCTATAACTTCCACCCTAACCCTTCCCTGCCCATATTCATCTACGTAACCTTCCATGTGATCACCTACGAATAAATGCCGCTCTATAACCTATTCTTGCCAGAAAAAACACCGCATCAGGATATTTCTCTCTCGCTTTCTCATCTGCCTCTATCGGATCCTTCCCAACGAAATAATCCCCGGTATCCACTTCAATCGCTACAAACTCACCTTTGTGCTCCGGTTCGAGCTCATCCTTTATCTTTCCGTAGATTTCTTTTCCTTTATCCACGTGCTCATCCTTATCCACTATTCTTATCTTATCCATTTTCAATCACTATTAAATTTGTTACCCTTATCTACTAAAATATACTCTCATCTATTTAAGTCACTATACCCCGTACTTAAGTACGAGGCCTGTACTTAAGTGCCAGCACTTAACTCAAGTACAGGAGCATGTGGCTTACTCTTACTACCTATTTATCATAAGGCATAAAAAGCTTTTCGGTTTACGGCATTTCATTTTTGTGATGCCCCGAAAAGTTTAGCATGAAGCGTCATATACTCTATTTTGAGTGCTTTTTCCTTCTCCTCGTCTATCACACCTACCGGCATAGCCCCTGTTTCCTCATAGCTACACCGCTCCCCGCTACCTTCTCCGCGCTCCCTCTCCCCCAATCCCTTCTTGTACCCCTTCTGCCCCGATATATACTTCTCCACCACACAGTTGCTTAATAAAGTGCAAGAAAACAGAAAATAAATTAGGGACGCAGATTAACGCAGATGATATGAATCAACACGGTTAAACTAAAATAAATCTGCGTAAATCCATGTAAATCTGCGTCCTAAATAGGTAGAAGTTATACTTTATACGCCATAAAAAATCCTAAATCCTAATTCCCTCTGCGAACTCAGCGTTCTCTGCGGTAAATTTTGAAATGTGGCATTGGCTTTGCTCTTTTCATCATATTTTTTGGTAAAGCTTTTTGCTTGCAAAAAGGTTTGTGTTAATCTGTGTTAATCTGTGTCAACGATTTATTTTAAATTTGGGATTTGTTTCTACTATTGCGTTACTCTCGTGAAAATCTGTGTAATCTTGTGGTTAGTTAAACGTCTTCTTCCTCGCCCCTGCTTTCCTCCTCTGCCCTGCTTATCTCTTCTAACCGTTTCTTTATCGTGTCCTCGTTCCAGCCATCCAGTTCATCAAATCTATACGTCTTATTATTAGAATACAACAAATAATCTAAATACGGATTCCTGACGATTCTGTTCCTTATCTCGCGGCTTATCTCCTCCTCCCAGCCTCTTACGTCTTCTTCCTCTGCCAGAAGCCGCACAAGAACCTGCCTCGTCGCCTCGCCTCGCCTCCGTTCACGCAAAAACACCACCACCGCGCTCGGCATCCTCGCAAGTTCCGGATACCTTTCAAACATCCGCGAATATTCTTCTCCCGTTGGCCTACTCATGTCTATCTTTATCTTTGGCTCCCTGTTTATCGTTATCTTATTCCAGCTCAGTGCAGCATTCCCGAATTCCGATGCAAGTCTTACCCTCAGCTCCGCTCTTGAATTCTTCGGTGGAAATAACAACGCTTCTCCTATCTCCTCTTCCGTTAATATTCGTTCAACGCCTATTTTATCCGCTATGCGCTCGTATAAGTCATAATCGCAGAGATTGGTGAAATCAAACGAAGCCGCTATCTCTTTCTCTATCTCCTCATCCATCATGTAGATGCTCCGGTAATCGAATTTCCCTTTTGATGTGTATTTATAATCAAAATCATTTATCTCGTTCTTTATCACCCATAATTTCAGCACCCATTCCAAACGCCGCACCACATAAGGGTCTTCAAGCAGCCCCTGCCTGAACTTATCACAAAGCCTCTTGAACGTATCCAACACGTATTTGTCCCAGTAGGACGTCTCTCGCTCTTCAAACAGCTCCTCTATCACTGCGAGATAATTCGCCTCTAAGTAATCAATCGCCAGCTCAGTCCTTCCGTTCGTCAGTTTTACCCGCCAATCGCCTTCGGTATTCGCGGAAATGTCTTTAAATGTTTGAAGTGGATTCCAGATGTCCTCCACGTGCGAGAGTTTTCCTGTTTCTATTGCATCCAGAACATACGACGTGAGGGCATTATTGAGCAGCCGTGTAACTTCCGAGCGAACTCCCTCACCCGATGTGACATGCACACGGTATTTGTCTTTTGTGCCCAACGGCTCATCGCGTGTAGACAATATAGGCCATTGAGACGGCGACTCGGTAAGAACCCGCTTTGAAACCATCGCTTTCGGTGAAATCACGTATTTTAACCCCTCTTTCTCCGCTACAAAACCGCCAGCACCAAAAAATATCTTACGCAGTACTAAAAAAGGTATAAGCAGATTCTCTTTACCCACAAAGTTCCGCCGCACCACCGCGTAGGATTCGTGCGTGCCCCTGCTATATCTCTTGTCTATCTCCACGTTTGCTTTCCAGCACTGGATGTATGAAGGGGCATTTGCCCTTTTTCTCAATTTCTCCCGGTATTTTTTATTTGCTCGCTCTACACCTATCTGCATGTACAGCTCCGCAGCTTTATCGTATTTCAGCGCTTCGAAGGCATTTCTGCACTCGGGTGTGGCTATCTCTAAGTGACCGCCCGTGCAGATATAAATCCGCGAGCCGTTTCTCAAAAACCCGTCGTTTCTCCTCCGCAACTTCGAGCATATTGCATCCGTGCCGTCAAAAAAGGTATAAGTCTCAAGTGCGTGAATCACTTCGTCAACGTGATAAAATCTCGCATACCTGTACAAACCAGGCGATTCTGAACTTATACCCACTCTAAATTCGTGCTCCACCCCTTGCCATTTGTTCAAATCCATTTTTATTGCATGTTACGGCGACGGTATGGTATAATATGATGTGTGAGTTGTCAGGCGTCAGCATCTTTTAAGCCAAACACCTGAACCCTCAACCCTACCTAAAACTTAAAAGTGCATCCCTGTTTCTTCCTCGGGCATCTCGCCAAACCCTGATGTCAATATCTCCTCTGCTCTTCGCTCCACAAACTTGTCAAAACCCTCTTTCAGATGCCCCATATTTACCCCTATTTCTTCTATACGTTTATACCGCTTCTGCAAGTCCTTCGTCTTGCTCCCCGCATCTAATATCGCTGCGATTCCTTCCTTATCCCACATTCTTCGCATATCCTCGTTGCTGATTACTCCTTTTTTAAGCATCAGCAATGTCCTTTCTTCCAATGCCTTGTCCCTCGCATAGTTGAATATCTGCGCTATGAACCTCCCGGTTATCGTATCCGCCCTCTTTATCCTTCCTATTTCTGTCTCAACATACTTATCGCTGTACATATAGCCGACAATCTCTTTCGCCAGATGCAACCGCGCTTCTTCTTCTCCTCCCTCTTCCTTTATCAAGTAGCGGTCAACAGGAATCTTTTTAGCATATATGGAGGCAATAGAAGACACCGCTTCCTTATCCGGCTTTGGAACCTCAATTATCTTGTCAAATCTCGCCCTGAATGCCGAATCTATAAGATACAACCTGTTCGTTGCTCCTATCACGGTAAGGTGTGGGTGCAGCGCATTGAAACCTTCTAAGAGGTCCAGCAGTTGCCCGGTAACTCTCTCCGGTGCTCCAGAAGAGCCCGTGTACATCCCTCTTTCCTGTGCTAACGCATCTATCTCATCAAAGAAAATCACACCATAGTCATTTTCCCCCTCTTCTAATTTCGCGTTCGCCGCCTCAAACACCATTCTTACATTCTTCTCTGATTCGCCAAGCCACATACTGAAAAGTTCTCCTGCCCCTATCTTTACAAATTCACAGTTGGGTAATGCCGATGCCAACGCCTTTGCACACATCGTTTTCCCGCAGCCCGGCGGGCCATACATCAGTATCCTCCTCGAGCATTCGCCATATTTTGTATAATCATCGGGGTTCACCATCGGAAGAATTATACTCTTTATTAATTCCTGCTTTATCCCCTTTAACCCGCCAATGTCATTAAAACTCACCTCAGGATTCTTCGTGACTTCATAGCGAGAGATTGCCTTTTCTTTGTAACTCTTCTGTATATCATACGTGCCGGGAAGAAGCCCCACCTTCATTCCCTCTTTTACCATTTCCTTTTCTTGGTCTTTCAGCCGTTTATATATCTTACCACGCCCTTTCCCAGTTGATATTTCTCCGACCCATCCATCGTCGTCCTTCCTTAACTCCTCTATCTCCCCCACCTCTAAATCCACCATCCTATCGTACACCTTTGTGATGCCTATGGTAAATCCACTGGGGTTGTTCCTGTCCGGGATACGCCCTACAAATACAAATTTACCCGCCTTCAAATCCTTTATCTCCATCTCTGTTAGCGTTCCGTAGGGTAAAGCCTTTAATGCACCATTCAGGTTAACAATGGCACCTTCTTCCGTCTTCTCCACTACAAATCCACAGTCCAAAGGCGGCGACCGTGATTTAGACACGAGTTTCTCCAAATCCAGTTTATACGCCTCTGTCTCCTCGTATTTCCTCATCAACCGCCGATAGTCGCTCTCTAACCGTTCATACTCGTATCTTGGGATATAGTCCCCTTCCATTTCTTCCATCTTCAACCACCCTTTCTTAATATGAGAATAATAATGTATTTAATAAAAATGCAACATCGCACCAAGATATTTATATAAATATATTTATAATATATAGAATTATAGTGATGATGAACGAGGAGAAGAGAAAGGTACAGCTCACTGGCGGTTCTACACTTACCATATCGCTCCCCGTAAAATGGGCACGAGCCGCTGGGATAAAGCAGGGAGACGAACTCTCGTTAGTTCAACGTAGTGATAACTCCCTGCTGATAACACCCGGGAAGAACGAAGAAGAGCGAATAAAATCCGCCGCACTCGAACTCTCCGAGAACGAAAGCTTTGAGGATAACTTCAGATACCTCATCTCTTATTACCTCGTTGGATATGACCTTGTAAAGCTTTTATCTCCCAAGGGTTTCGAGGCGGAGGAACGGAAGCGGATAAAGGAGGAAGTAAGGAAGAGGCTGATAGGTATGGAGGTTGTTGGCGAGTCATCAAAGGAGATAATACTGCAGAGTTTCTTGAAATACGAGGATTTTACGCTGCGTGATGCAATACGGAGCATGTCCGAGATAATAGTGTCAATGCATGGAGATGCAATTTCCGCACTTGAAAAAGGTGACCCGAACCTCGCGGAGGATGTTATAGAACGTGATAATGAGATAGACCGATTTTATTTGCTTATTGTAAGGCAGCTAAAGGCTGCGATGAGCGACCCCGAGCTTGCAAACAAGATAGGCGTGGGCAGACAGCGTGATAGCCTGGGATACCGGATAATAGTAAAGAGTATGGAGAGGATAGGCGACCACGTGGAGAACATAGCGAAAAATGTAATGTTAATGAATCAAACAAGCGCGGTACGGGAACCCGAAGCGGCATTGAGAATCGCAACGTTGAAGCGAATAAAAGAAATCGGCTTTCGCACCGAAAACATATTCACCAAGACGCTGGCTTCCTTGTCGGATACGAATATGAAGGAGGCGAATGAAATGATAAGGGATGGGAATGCGCTGGCTGACAAGTTGGAGGGGCTAAATGAGCGAATTTTAGCAGAAGAGCTGAGTATTACTGACAAAGTACATATTCTTTCTATCCTGGAGAGTCTGGGAAGAATAGCGAAATATTGCGGGGATATAGCGGAGGTAACGATAAATATGGGGACGAGGATAGCGGGGGAGCTGAAATTTTAATATTCCTATAGAACCACGAGATTACACAAGATTCACACAGAAGAGAGAAAAATACGTACACCAGAAGTAAAAGATAAATAAAAACTAATCCAATTAAAACTATAGTGATGGGGAAGGATGTTAGATAAGTTAAGCAGTTCGCTGAAGGAAACGATTCGGAAGATAGCAAAGGCGAAGCGGATAGACAAACAAACAGTGGACGAGTTTGTGCGGGACATACAGCGGGCGTTGATACAGGCGGACGTCAAGATTTCACTGGTAAAGGAGATTTCGAGCCGCATACGCGAGCGCAGTTTGAAGGAGAAGTTAGTGCTGAATCCGAGGGAGCATGTGATTAAGGTAGTGTACGAGGAGTTGATAAACATCATAGGAAGGAGTGTAGAGGTTCCTTTAACGGCGCAGAGAATAATGATGGTGGGTCTGCATGGTACGGGAAAAACGTCTTCGTGTGCGAAACTTGCGAAGTATTATCAAAAGAAGGGTTTAAAACCTGCGGTTATCTGCGCTGACGTTTATAGACCTGCCGCAGCGGAACAGTTGAGGCAGCTATGCGAAAAGATAGGCGTTCCTTTTTATGACGGTGCAAACCTACCTGAACGAGAAAAGGGGGTGATGGGCATCGTGAATGCCGGCGTGAAAGAATTTGAGAAGTATGACGTCAAGATAATAGACACCGCAGGGAGACATGCACTGGAAAAAGACATGATAAAGGAGATAGAGGATATAAAAAAGGCAATAAATCCGGAACAGCGTCTCCTCGTTCTTGATGCGAGCATAGGGCAGCAGGCGTCGGTACAGGCACACGCATTTGACGATGCGATTGGAATCACGGGCATAATCATCACCAAAATGGATGGAACGGCAAAGGGCGGTGGTGCGCTTTCTGCAGTCGCGGAAACGAATTCCGGAGTGGCTTTTATAGGCACAGGAGAAAAGACAGACGATTTTGAGCGATTTGAATCCGATGGGTTCATCTCACGGTTGCTCGGAATGGGCGACATAAAGTCACTGATAGAGACTGCGGAGGAGAGTTTAAAGCCGGAGGATGTGGATGCTGACTTCCTGAAGGGTAAATTCACGTTAAAGGATTTGTATAAGCAGTTAGAAGCGATGAAGAAGATGGGACCATTGAAGAAATTGATGGAGATGCTGCCTTTAGGTGGGCTGGGACTCGATGTTAATTTAGACGATACGATGTATCAGGTTACCGAGGATAAACTGAAAAGATACAAAGTGATGATGGATTCGATGACTGAGGAGGAGCTGACCGAGCCGAAAATAATAGATGGGTCGAGGACGAGAAGAATAGCAAGGGGTTCCGGGACGGCAACTGCGGAGGTAAACGAGCTGATAAAGTACCACCGGATGATGCAAAAGATGATGAAAAGTCTGACTTCGGGACGAGGAGGCGGGAAAATAGCGGGGATGAAAGGGATGAAAATGCCGATGGGTAAAATGATGAAGAGGATGAAGTGACCGTGAGAAGGAAAATAAATTATTTATAGACACAGATTAACGCAGATTAACACCGACGAAGAAAGAATAAGTCCGTGTAAATTCGTGTCTTGACTTAAATAGAAGGAAGTTGCATTTTATATACAATGGAAAATGAAACGATTGTTTGCGGCTGTATTCGTTATTGCAGTAATAGTGTCCGCAATATTTCTTTCGGGCTGCGTCACCCGACCGGATTGGCGCGTTACCGATGATGGGATGCTTGAATATCCTGATGCTGAATGCACGCCGGAATACCAATTGACGATGCTCGAAACTGCTGACAATTACACGCTTTACGAAGTCGTGTTTACGAGCAGGGACACGGAAATATCCGGACTTATGCGAATGCCCGGAACACCGCACGAAAAAGGCGTCCCGGGAGTCGTGCTGCTTCCCGGAGCAACCGTAACAAAAGAAGGCGAGCAGGGGCTTGCGAAATATCTCTGTGGTCTCGGGTATGCGAGTATTGCAATAGACCAGCGTAATTTAGGTGTTGTGGATATGCAAGGTGATTTACGGATGTTTCTTGATGGTAACGAGCCGACAGAGCACAAGATGGTGCACGATGCACTTACTGCTGCCGATGTCTTACGTGGTCAGCCCTGGATAGACCATGAGCGAATCGTATTTGCGGGTGAGAGCAACGGTGCACGGTTTGCGATTATTGCCTGTGCACTTGACCCTGAAGCACGCGGTGTGATTGCAATCAGCACGTGCGGTTATGGAGTAGATGCTGCGATTGCTTCCGGGCAACTGAACGACCCTGATGTAACACGATTTTACAAATCAATTGACCCTGACACGTATCTCGGCAAAATCCCACCGAGAAAGTTCGTAATGATTCATTCGTTGAACGACACGGTCATTCCTTATGAGAACGCACAGCAGACATACGCAAAGGCGGGCGAGCAAAAGGAACTGCATACGGTTGAGTGCGCTACGCA
This sequence comes from uncultured Halobacteria archaeon, assembly GCA_964644925.1. GTDB lineage: Archaea > Halobacteriota > Syntropharchaeia > Alkanophagales > Methanospirareceae > QEXZ01. Next base: position 9,408 of record CAZXYJ010000025.1, read on the forward strand.
TGGATATTGTAAGGAAATGGATGCGGTTATTAAAATTGAACTTGAGGCTATGGTTTCGTGAGTTTTTACTCAAATTAAAAGCTACCGGCAATATCCGGCGTCTGATAGGCATGATAAATCATGGAGAGGTTACTTCTTCGATACCGGACTGTTTACTGCTGTTTAATAAATAGAAACCTCTTGCACTATACGTTTTTTCATACTTTTGACGTTTGCATACCAGTTCATAATATCCTGCACTCAAATTAGTGGTGTTGATTAAAACATTGTATGTTCCATAATCCAGCGCATTACCAACTAAAGTTGAATTCTCGCCAGATACTGTCTTAGATGGGTTGCGTTCAGGGCTTAGTGTAATTAAGTCGTTCAGACTCAAATTATGGTTAGAATTTTCTTGAAACAATTGTATCGATAAACCAGTATTCGGACCAGTTACGTGAATTAACACATGAATCGGCGCATCGTTCTTGTAATATATACCCCCCATATCCACCGTAACATGGCCTTGCAGCGGGGAATATAAAACTGGTGAAAATAGAGTTGGCCAAAGAAGTAATAATGCAAGAAAAACCATAAAGATTATAATGCCCCTCTTCCGTCGATTTTTTCTAAAAAGGGGCAAAAAGAAAATAAAAACGAAAAATAGTATAAAACTGATGAAACCTATGGCTACAATGCTCGTAGTAATTTCAGTTTTTACATCTAGATATACCGAGACGAAAACAGACAAGATAAATACTAATAACATTGTGAATATTAAGAGAACTATCAAATAGATGCGGGAAGCCCATTTTGCCAGAGATTCTTTTTGATTAGATTCTTGCACTTCCATAGAATATCCCTTAATCAGAATATAGAAAAGGAGCCCAAATACTAAAATAAGCGCAACAGGAATTAATCCACAAACAAGTGAATACCAATAGATGTCAACAGGCTTGTTTTGAAAATAATTATATACGGTATATAAAACGGTCCCAAGAGCTACAAGCAATGTTACTGCAAATCTAAATCCACCGGTTTCATTTGATTGTAGCTCGTTTTCGGCTTGTTCTTCACTCATATTACACTTCCCAAACTACTGACCATGTGTATAACGTTATCGCAATAATTAAAACTTTCGATCTTTATTTAAGAGTAAACGAGATCCATGAATCCCACCGAGAATGTAAACGCGTTGGCTGACGAATTGGTAGAACTGATGAAGGTCAGCGTTAAGGAAAACATTGCGGAAGCCGTTCTGTTATCAGGCGGATTGGACTCTTCAGTAGTCGCCTGTTTAGCAAGTGAATACCCTGAATCTAAACCCACTGCTATCGTAGTTGCGTTAGAGGAGGGCACGGATATCTATTATTCGAGGTCGGTAGCTGAGACGTTTGGACTGGAACTCAAAGTAAAGATATTTGATATCGAAGCTGCAATAAAATCAATCCCTGAAGTGGTAAAGGCTCTTAATACCTACAATCCCATGCTGATCAGATTTGGAGTAGCCATGTATGCTGCTCTGTCATACGCAAAGGAGCTGGATTTTTCTGCAATTATGACTGGCGACGGCGGTGATGAACTCTTCTTTGGCTATCGCCATCTATTCAGACTCGAGCAAAAAGAAATTGAAAGGAGAATGGAGGCTAAGATCAGAAGGATAAAAGAGAAAGAGCCGCTTGTATCAGAAGCATTTGGTAATCTTCTCGGGATAGAGGTTAAACAGCCCTTTCTGGACACGAGGATTATTGAATTTGCATCAAAAATACCTTTTGAGCTTAAGGTTCGTAAAGCAAAGATAAATGGCGAAGAGGAAGTAATAGGGAAGTGGATTCTGCGTAAAGCGTTCGAGAATTTACTACCAAGCGAGATTATATGGCGAAGAAAGGAAGAGACAGATATATCTCGTGGAACGGACAAATTATCACGGATTGTTTCTTCGAGAATGTCGGATGTGGAATTTAAACAAATATCAAAAGAGGTAGTAGTAGCCAGCCGTGAGGAAGCTTATTATTATAAGATGATGCGGTAATTCAGCAATTACCTCTTTTAGGAAGTGTAGCGAATTAATAGGTTCAGTTCTGTGGTGGTGGATAACCTTCCCTCAGGTTGTTTTTTCACCAACTGGACAGTATGAACTTTGCTCGGCACACTCATTTTTAGCCTTCACTTAATTGCACCTAATTGCACCTAATTGCATCATGGGAGTGAAACGACTACCTCTGCCTTCTTGTTTTAAAATTTTTTTCCTCACCATATCCATCAATTCCCTCGTCGCTGTTATTCTTGAAACTTTGTTGAGTTATACGGCTGGTGTATTGGACTCTATTGTTGGCCGTTTTATTCACGCGCAATACGACAGAGGGATGAATGCAGAGGAAGATGAGGAAATAATCGAATTAATTAAAGGAAAAATTCCTGAGCTCGAACTCAAATTTAAAGAGTTTTTGAGAGAAAAAGAAAAGAGTTCTAAGGAAGGTTATACAATAAGCTTTCGAACTCTGGCCATTTCATAATCACTTCTTTAGTAGCATAAAAACCTACATCTAAATATATTGCCCCAATCAAAGCTTCTAAAGTATCAGCTAGATTTTTATCATTATCATAGATTTTTTGTTTTTTTTCTCTATTACATGACTATCGGCTATTTCAAAATATAGCCAAAATAAACTTCATCATTTATTATGGACATAAGCAACGTTGGTAAGAGAGAACAGCGGATACTTGATATAATAAATGATGTAAAGAAATCTAAGCAATGCAAAGAAGATCACATCTGATATTGAACATTACCCTATAGGGCTACTTAAGA
>CAZXYJ010000026.1:0-12174 GCA_964644925.1 uncultured Halobacteria archaeon
AAAGTATAACTTCTACCTATTTAGGACGCAGATTTACGCGGATTTACGCAGAAAAACTCGATAGAAGATTCTAATAATCTCCTCCGTCTATTAAACCTTATATTTAAAATCCTGATTATCTGCGTTCATCTGCGTCCGATTATCAAAAATTATTCTTTCTCATTTTATTGTCTCCTTCTCAAGTCCCACCAAAGGGCGATAATTTTTGAGCCCATTGTTACAACGTCTTTAAAAAATTCGACCTTTGTAGTTGTGCCTTGCTCCCATTTGACAGGGAATTCTTTTACTTTATAGCCGTGGTACTGTGCTCGGACAAGTAGTTCAGTATCCCAGAACCAGTGCGGGTCGTTGATTTCATCCAGGATAGCGAACAAGGCAGCCCGTCGTGAAGCTTTGAATCCACACTGGTGGTCATGAAGTTCGGAGTGGAGAACTATCCTTACAAGGGAATTATAAACGGTGCTCGGGATGTCCCTCTTCAGTGGCCGCTTCACTTCGCTTTCCGGTAGCAAACGTGAGCCCGTGGCGAAATCAAAACCGTCCTTTTCTATTGCACGGATAAGTTCCTCCACGTGCCTCATGTCCGTTGAGAGGTCAATGTCGAAATATGCGATAATAGAACCTTCTGCCTCTTTACAAGCCCTTTTCAGTGCGTTTCCCTTTCCCAAACGTTTATCACTGTGCAGATGCTTTACGAACGCGTATTTATCAGCCAGCTCGGCAGCAATCACGTCACTTCCGTCTGTGCTCCCGTCTTCAGCGAGTATAATTTCAAAAGAATTTAAATTTAACCCGATTTTTACCAGTTCCTCTGCTGTTCTCTTTACTGCATGCTCCACCTTATCTGCTTCGTTGTATGCAGGCAAAATAATCGAGACTTCTTTGGTCATGGTTGCGTTTGGGTTAGAGTTTTATTTTGTATTGTATTTTTGTAAATATTAATCCGCCCTAAAAATGCAACCCTTTCTTTTCAATCTTCACTTATAGATTTATGTTCGTTCCATCGCTCTCACCAATTATATTGGCGTTTAATAATTTCTCACAAGGGTGGGGTTGGAATTTTATATAACGGATGACGGGTATCTGAAGTCCGAGCGAAGCGAGGATTTTGGTCGAGCGAGTGCAACGAAGTGAGCCAGATACCCGCTTGTTATGTGCCCCGAGCGATAGCGAGAGTGCAACGTGGCAAGGAAACCGAAGGTTTCCGTAGAGTTCGAAAACATGCCGTAAATTCCGTTGTTGCCGTAGTTTTTTCTTACTCCCAGTCATCTCTTTTCTCCTAACCGGTGGGGGTATTTATTATTCGTTCTATCAGTTCATTGCTCATTTTGATTGCCAATTCTTGATTCGTTTTAGCAATTTCTATAACTTTTTCAACTTCTTCTTTTTGAATTAGTGCAAATTGATCTTGGTTTGGGCATAGACATTCATTTAAGTCACCTGGTTCAAATTTATCTAAGTTTTCGCCATAACTTCTTTTATTTAATTTTATTATTGATTGCCCTACATCACTTAGGAAATATACAAATAGCCGGTCTATTTCATTCATGCCAAAAAAATAATTTGGGTGAAATGAATGGAAACATGTAAAATTAATCGCCGTTGAATAATTTCTTATTACTTTTAAACGCCCCCTGTTGAAAACTCCTAATAAAATTGGTGCTGGTTTTCTTTGTTCTATTTTATACCATGGATTTCTATTTCTTGTTAAATAGCGATTGTTAAACCCTTTTTCTTCTCCCAATTTTATATAATTGATAACTGATTGGTCATTATGATATTTTACATCTAAACAATAAACAGGTTTATTTTTATTGTAAAGGTCAAGAAAATCATCTTCAGTAAATACCGCTTTTTTTATTTGAGGACTTTTGGTGATACATTTACAAATGTTATTTTCACTTAATTTCAACTCTTTTATATCTGACTTCGTTAATGCAAAGAAATCATTTGCACCAGTGGCTATACCTCTCTTAACTAATCCATACATATTAAGCATACAAAAACCGACGGGTATCTTCTGTTCTGAAAACAATGATATTATAATAGGCGACCATTTTTTATTATATGGCAATTCAATCGGCTTAATTTGTCGGTGATATGAATTGTTAATATCAGATAATCGTTTAATCTCTTCTTCTGTTTTAATCTGAGTAATTTTTATGTTTTCATCCTTACCATCCTTTTTACAAAGAAGAATGCATACTGTTGTAGTAGCATCGGGAAAAATTTCTTTCTCGTTTTCAAATATTATAATGTGTTTTAAAAGATGTTTCTTCAGTAAGCTCTTTTTAATTTCTTTACCATAACCGGTATTGAAAAATTCAAGTGGCATAATATATGCAAGTCTCCCATCATCATTAAGTTCACTCAAGGATTTTACAAGAAATACGGAAGCAATATTTGAATACCCTGTAAGTTTCTTACCAATCTGTTTTTCGATTTTTGGTAATAGATCATGACGTTTTAGAAATTTTTGAAATCTCATATATGGGGGATTGCAGATTATTCCATCAAATGTGCCAGTTTTTGCATCTAAATAATCGGTGTTAATTATTTTGAGATGATTATTTCTGTTATGATCATAGTACGATAGAATATGTTCATCAATTTCATAGCCAATAAATTCCACTTCACTACTATAATTAATCTTAATTATTTCATCATAAAAAACACCGAGTCCGAATGCAGGATCTAATATTGTTTGAGGTTTATCTTTCATGACCCATTCTGCCATAATACGTGCAACTTTAGGTGGAGTGAAATACTGGCCAAATTTTTTTCTATAATCAATCTGTGTTTCCAAGATATATTTAGATTCATACATTGATAACATCCCTAATGAATATTTCGTGGTCTAGGTATCCTCGGCCACCTATAAATTTGACATAAAAAAGGAGACGCCCCCTCTCTAATTCTTTCATTGCAGAATTATGTTCAGGCATATCAATCCTACCAAGTACTTCTTTTCCAATTTGTATATTTATTTTTATGGTGGTTTTTCCTTGATTTTTTACATCTCGTTCAATTGAGAACTTATTTTCCTCGTTATTGTCGTTTGAAACCAACAGTAAAATATCTTTAAATGAGATCACATATGCCTTATCGAAAAACACTTGTAGATAGAAATGTTTTACATTGTAATTCTGTATCCACCTGTTGACAAGAGCAATATCTTCCATTTTTGGCGTAATGCTTAAGTAATCCCGTTTATGCAAAATTTTAATATTTTCCTTTAGTTCTTTCAATAACATAGTTAAATCTCTTAATTCTTTTGTCAATGACCAGGAGGGACGCCGAAAGTCTAAATTCCTAAATGTATCATCTGTTGCATTGAGTATTAGGTCATAAATAGATTTGTTTTTTCGCATCAATAAGTCGCCGAGGTCACTATTTATGATTTTCTCTCGAATTTCTGCGCAATTATTTATCGCCTGCTGTTGCCTATCCCGCATGAATATCGAATATTTTTCAGCTAAAAAGGAACTTGATCTTACTTCCAATGCAGCTACTGCTTTTCTAACATGCTCGTCATTTTCGATATCTACAGATTTATCGGGGAAATCACTCACCTGAAAAATAAGGATATCTGGTCTTTTCCCTATCGCATTAAGCTCTTCTTGATATTGGCGATAAAATTCAGCAAAACCGTCCTCTCCTGCTGCTAAAGATTCAGAACGTCCGTATTTAATAGCAAAATAGTCACGAGAAAACTCATTTATTGCCCTAAAAACTATTTGCTCTGCCCAGTCTCCTTGTTCTTTGTTTGTAAGGAATTCCGAATTTGCCATTGTTGGTGGACGACCAGTTAATTCAATATCTGTGTCTATCTCTAATGGCGATTGTTCTATTAACCTTTGAATTTCGTCTTTATACATATTTACACCTCAGCGTTTCGTTTATTATAAATCTTATCGTTTCTTATGTTTAATAAAACCACCGGTTCTTTGAAATAAGAAAATTTGGGTCGAACGTAGTGAGCCATTTAATACCCGTTATAAGATAGTCCCGACCTGTCGGGGTTTCTGTTCCAGTCTGTGTTTCTTGTCCGTTAAACGAAGGCAACAACGTCATGAATTTTCGGTCTCCTTTTCCAAAGGCAGGTTTTCGAATTGCACATAACGTTCCCGGTGTATCTGAAGTTTCGAGCCGAAGGCTTGAAATTTGGGCGAAACGAAGTGAAGCCAGATACACCGTGTTATATGAAGTGCCAAAACCTGCTTCCTATAGATTTTTTGTGTTATTGATTAGTTTCCCTTTGTAATGTTTTTCATTTTTATTATCTCCAATCTGTTCATAGGTAAGAGCTAAAACTCTATATACGTTCTTAAGATAATGGGTTTGCCCATTTTCATTAAAAATTTTCTCGGACTTTAAAAGATATTCAATTGCTCTTTTGAAATCTCCTGACATACGATATCCATTACCTAAATTCATATAGCATACGGATTCTCGCGCCTTATCCCTTATTTCTATGGCAATTTCTAAGGCATTCTCATAATATTCAACGACTCTCTTAATATCTCCTAAATTACAATAAGCATTACCTAAACCGGTATTGCATGCTAATTTTCCTGCTTTATCTCCTATTGCTTTTTTAATTTCTAAAGCCTTCTCATAATATTCAATTGCTCTCTTAATATCTCCTAAGTCATAATAAGCATTACCTAAATTTGTATGGCATTTTGATTCTACTACCTCCATTCCTATTGCTTTGGCAATTTCTAAACTCCACTCATGATATTCAATTGCTATCATGAAATCTCCTGACACACGATAAGCATTACCTAAATTCATATAGCACATTGATTCTCCTGCTTTATCGCCTATTGCTTTTTTAATTTCTAAAGCCTTTTCATGATGTTCAATTGCTCTCTTAATATCTCCCAAGTCATAATGAGCATTACCTAAACCTACATAACATCTTGCTTCTTCTGCCTTACTCCCTATTTCTTTAGCAATTTCCAAAGACTTCTCATAATATTCCATTGTCCTCTTGAAATCCCCTAAGTTACGATAAGCATTACCTAAATTTGTATAGCATGCTGATTCTCCTATCTTATCCCTTATTGCTTTGGCAATTTCTAAAGCCTTCTCATGGTGCTCAATAGCTCTTTTGAAATCTCCTAAGTTACGATAAGCATTACCTAAATTTGTATGGCATACTGATTCACCTATCTTATCCTTTATTGCTTTGGCAATTTCTAAAGCCTTCTTATGGTTCTTAACCCCTCTTTTGAAATCTCCTAAGCTAAAATGGCTAATACCTAAACAGGTATAGCATCTTGATTCTTCTTCCTTATCTCCTATTGCTTTGGCAATTTCTAAAGATTTCTCATGATATTCAATTGCTCTCTTAAAATTCGAAATCTCATAGAGTATTAAACCAGCTATAAAATACTTAAGATATTTCTTTTTTAGCCCTTTAGCCCAATCCTCAAGATATGTTTTCCAATCTACTTCAGATTCAATAGGCGTATATTCTCCAATGGTTTTTTTAAGAGAATCCCATAACTCTCTAATAAAATCATCTGTATTACATTTTATCCTCTTCCCCGGAAATGTTTTAAATGTAAGTTCCTTTATTCTTACATCTTCTATTTCTGTTCCTTCTTTAGAATGCTCAACAAAAATTATCTCTTTCTGATTTTTCTCTATACTTTGGATTTGTGAGGTTATATCAAACACATCAGAACAGCTATATCCAAGAATTAAAACCTTTTTGTGTCTTCCAGTTGATAATAAGTACTCTATTACCTTCATTCTCTTATCAGAAAGAGTCTTGCTAGCAACTGCTTTCATTGTTGTTCTTATGCTATTTTTGTCATTAATACTCCCATGAATTTTAAAAATTCTTATTATCTTGCCCTCCATACACTCAAAATCTATTCTTGAGAATTGCTCTTCATTACAATACACTTCAAAATCGTTATTCTTTTTTAACCCTTCTTTTTCTAATGCCTTTTCAATAAGCAAATCAAAATTGGTTGTGAATATTGTTTTGAGATAGCCATTTTTAGCCAGTCTTGCTATCAGAATATGAGCTGTATTGGGTTCTCCCTCTTTAAATATATCTAAAATCTTTGAAATATCTGTGTTTTCTGAAAGAGACTCCATGAATGCCTCAAAAGGAAAATTGGACGCTATTATTTCTTCTATATCTTTCTTATCAAAGGGCAATTTTTCAATAATATATTGCATAAGTTCATTCGCTAAAGGTAATCCTGAATTCTTAGAAATTCCTGCCCCACAAAATATAGTGAAATCTTCAAATCCAAAAATATCCAATAAATAAGATGTTTTTTCATTCATTTTATTACCTCTCTATTTTCACGAAAGGTTGGCTCTATCATTTCAGATAACTCTGGTATATCCAACATCAATGTCGCATATCCATCCAATTTGGAATGATATCCGGAACTTACTTCGTATATACCTCCCTTTAGCAGACTGCTAATCTTCATTTTCTTCAACCCCCTTTTCAATAAACGATTTCTTTATTATTAAATCCAACGGACTTTTAATCTTGGCTGTGTTAATCTGCGTTAATCTGTGTCAATAATTTAGTTTTTTGTTACCTCTTCTGCGCACTCAAAACCAGCTCGGATTGCACCATTCATACTTCGCTCGGGATAGTTTGGTAAAGAAAACATCCCTGCAAGGTATAGTCCTTCAATATACGAAGAATAGGGAAGGATTTTGTTTTTATAGCCAAGCTCATATATTGGTGCAGTGTACTTTTTCTTTGCCAATCCACACCACTTCACGTCCTCCCGGCGGAAATCAGGAAACATCTTCGCTATCCCATCGAGATACAAATCAATGACCTCTTCGTCGCTCCTTTTCCATATCGGGTCTTTTTCATGCACATAAGACACCACATAAAATAAATTCTCTCCGTAGTCAGCACGAGGAACAAAGTTTGTATGTTCGATAATGGCGCCAAAGGGCACCTCTGCCTTTATATTCAACCAGTAAATGCCATTCATCAAACTTCTTTCCGTTCCAAAGAGAGCACAAATAGTGTTTTGATACTTTATTTTATTGATTGAAAGTGTCTTAGTCAACGACGGCGTGGTTACTATAACGCTATCAGAAGCGATAAAGCCTTCGGATGTGTTCACACCGGCGACTTTGTTATTTTCTATCGCAAGTTCCTTGACCTTACAACCCGTTCTCAATTCGCATCCTTGCGATTCAATTTTTTCCGCCATTTTGTCCACGAGTTGCTGAAATCCACCTCGCAGGTATCCCAGTCGCTCTCCTTTAAATGTCCTGTTTGACCTTAGTTTTATCCTGCTCAGGAGCCAGGCAGCCGAAATGGAGTTGTACGAGCCAAATTTGCTCTTGAATAGCGGTTCAAAGAAATTCTCATACACAGACCGATTTGTTTTTTCAATCACCCATTTCGTTGCCGGGAACTCATCAAAGACCAGAGGGTCTTTTAGCCGACGTGCACTGAGAACCGCCTTTGCCAAAAGAACCTTATCGAAAAAGGAGAGATAATCGAACTTCAATATTTCGAGCGGCGTGTTCAGGCGATGGATTTTACCGTTTATGTAGTAACCTGTGGTTCCTATGCGCCATTCAAGCTTTTCAAGCAAACCGAGTTCTTTGATTAGTTGTTGAATAAGAACATCGCCACTGAAAATATGATGATAGAATTTCTCGATGGAATATCCTCCCCGGGCATAGCTGTTTGCTAAGCCACCCAGATTCTCTTCCTCTTCCACGAGGATGACCTCTTCACTGTTATTGTCACTGTCACGGCGTGTGCACAGGAAATAAGCGGCAGATATGCCTGTAAGTCCTCCCCCTATCACTATTGTTCTCATCACACTTTTTCTTTTTTTACAAAAAAGAAAACCTGTGCTAAAAGAAAAAACTTATTTATTTTCTTGTTCGGATTTATAAAACAACACAACGCCTGTTTTGGTCGGTTCTTTGTCGATTTGCCGGGAAAACAAGTAATCCGGTGATGCGAACGATAGACAATCTGATACGGTTAATGGATAATTATACCACTGCATGATAGAACTGTTAAATTGACAATATCCGGTGAGATTTTGCGTGGTATTCAGTTTATCCCGGGATATGAGGATTATTGGTGCATCGAGTTCTCGTTGACCGGGATTCCACTCTATCCTATTGTAATGACGCAGATGCCAGAGATATTGCGTTACTGCGGCATTATCCACGACCTGGATTCTCGTTTCATAGCCCTCGTGCTCGGCAGAAACCTCGTTTACCTTTGCAACGAACTCGTTAAAACTGCGGTGTGGTTGTGCTGCCTGCACCATAGGCTCGGCAGGGTCATCAAAATGATAATAATTCAGATTAACGGACGTGTATACGCAAAAAGCTAAGATAATAATCGTAAACACCGTGAAAACGGGTTTATATACGTCTTTTCTTTCAATACGTTTTAATGAAAGCTTTTCCGCCACGAGCTTCCCCGCGATAAACGTTAGCGGCAGAAGCAAGTGAAGCAGAAGCCATGGTGCCTTTTCGTGTATGTACGAATAAATAAAGAAGCTGCTGATCGCCCAATAAGACATAAAAATCATTAACAAGTCCTTTTTACGTGCGAAATATAAAATCCCGGCAATTCCGAAAATAAGAATTGGGAGTTCGTACAGTGACGATAGCACGGCATAAAAGTAAAAAGGACCTGTGGGTCCTGCGCTGTATGAAGCCCAGTGAGATACTGCGCGGAAGAGCGCGAAAGAATCTTGCGGGTTTCTGAAGAAGAAGCTGTAAAAGGAGGTGTAGATTATCGCGATGATTGACAATGAGATGGTAATCGGCAGCCAGTTGTCCTTTAAAATCGTCATCGATGCGTTTAAAGTACTTCGTTTATGGGTGTAGAGGGCATAGAAGACAACAAAAGAGAAAAAGATAAAGGAGATTATGTAGGCATTTTCTTTTGTGCACAACGCGAGAGCAAAGAGGATAGATGCGAGATAGAGGAGAATGGGCTTCCTTTTCTCAATATAATGTATGATGCAGATTACGGCTGCGAATGAGAAGAATGCTATGTAAATGTCATTTCTAAAAAATCGTGAATAATAAAGAAAAGAGGGGGAAATAGCGAGAAGAAAAGCGGTAATAAAACTGCCCTTGAAACCAAGTTGTTTCTTGAGCGCAAAGGGTAGTGCAACCAGAGCGACGCCAAAGAGAGCGGGCATTAGCCTGCTAATCCATTCGGTATCTCCAAATAAGCGGTACATCACGGCGGTTAAATAATATAGAAAAGGGCCGTGCCACGTGGGGTCATATCCGTAGATGCCCTGTTTGAACAACAGATATGAAAAATGTGCATGCACGCTCTCGTCATGGTGGAACGGACGAAAATCGAGATTGTAGAATCTAAGAGCGAATGCGATTGCGATAAGCATAAAAGGCAGGTATAACTCAACTTTCTCAAATCTCGAAGAGCTGCGTTTTGTTCCCTGCATTGAGTCAACTTCATGGGGCAATGGCTTTAATCGTTCCATTTTATGTTGCGCTATGAAAAAGAAAACCTGTGCTAAAAGAAAAACAAAAAATTTCTCGTGGAATAAACCCTTTCAGGGTTTTCGGGGACGTGGGCAGAGCCCACGATGTGTAATCTTGTGGTTAATTATTTCCGGAATGACTATAGTAACCACTCTAAACCGCCAAACTGCTAACCCGCTATCCTCTGCGTTCTCTGTGTACTCCGCGGTTAATCCGACAATATCAAATTAATACACTATCAAATAGACGACAATTGTCATAAGAAAAGCTACAGCCCCGATTACAATTCCGCCGAGCGTGTAGCATTTATAGCCTGAGGAAGGCTCCATATCTGCGAGTTCTATCATAGTCCAGAAATAAGGGTCGTTTGCATGCGATACCAGAAAAGTACCGGAAGCTATGGACATTAATACAATTTCCAAGGGCAAACCGAGTTCAGGAAGAACTGGAATTAATATACCGGGGACAACCAGCATGGTTACGACTCTCGAGCCTTGAGCGCTCTGAATCGCAACTGCGACCAAAAAAGGAATGAGTATCAGTGGTAAGTTCGAGTTAATAACCATCTTACCAATTTCTTGACCAACTCCTGTCATTGCTAACGTAGAGCCAAGAGCAGCTCCGGCACATAAAACCAGGAGTATAGCCCCTCCTCTTCCTACCGCCTCTTCTGTCCATATCTTAATCTCGGCAAGTCCAAAGGAATGAGCAGCGATGAAAGCGAGCAAAACCCCTATCAACAATGCTACATTTGGATTGCCCAGAAAACTTAGCACAGGTACTGGCACAGAAGTTGGAATAGCAATATTCAAGAGAATAAGTGTTATTGGAACAACAATGGGTGGGTATGCCTTTAATCTACTTATATTTACCTTCTCCCGCTTTTCTGCTACGCTCGTTGGGGATTTCCCGAACCTGCAGAACTTTTCTGCATACAAGTAGCCAACTAATGTGGTTGGGATAGCGAGCATAAGACCGAGTATAACAATGCCAGCACCCACAACTCCCAGCTCTTTTGCTGCGGAATAAACACCGGGTGCTGGATAAATAAGCTCGTATGATGCGAGGGTGCCAAGACACAACGAAGTGGCAATTACTCCTATCGGGATGTTTAACTTAGAAGCAATCTCTCTGGCTATCGGTATGAAGATCACGTAGGCTAATATGCAGCACATGAGCGGAATCGCAACCAGAAAACCGAGCAAATTCAGTGCGAGGACGGGCTTTTTCGATATTCGTATAATATCATCTGCGATTACAGAGGTCGCACCAATTCCATCTAAGGTCATGCCAATTATGCTTCCGCACACGATGATCAGTCCAAGATGGTAAATCACTCGCTCCATGCCCGTCAAAATGGATTCAAGCGCCTCAAAAGGTTTGCCAGCCAAAATCCCTACAAAGATTGACACGGTGATCAAACTCAAAAAAGGATGGATCTTGAACCAAGTGGTCATAACCAGGATGAGAACCAAAGCGAGGAAAAAAATGAGTATTGGCGTCATGTTTCAAAAAGCTTCTCTAACACAATCCTCCATTTTGCATAACTTCACTTCCGCATCTCCACACAGAAGAGGCACGTATCGCAGCATTTTACCCGAGTTGGTCAATACGCAATCGTAGTGCTCAAAAGCGGGGGACACCACGAAACAGGTATCGCAAATCACTTTGACGCCGTAATTCGCTATTCGCTCCGCTATTCGCTGCATTTGAGTGTCCTGCATTACTGCACGTGCGGTGAATATAAAGAACTCGAGATCTTTTTTTATCTTTCTTCCATTACCTTCGCATTCTGCTCTCAAGAGTTCGTATAACCGTTTCAGTTCGATAGAAGAGCAATGCGGGCAGCCTATCGCTATCACGTCGGGTTCGCTGGAGCTGACGTAAAAGGCTTCTATATCCTCTTTTTCTATCTCTATTTTCTCATCGGGTTCCAAATTCAACTCCTTTTCATCGACGCCCGTTACAGCTTCTGGCGTTATTCCTTTTATATGATACATACCTACGGAGCCTGTGGCTCCTATCGCGGCGGATAAATGTTTCAGCTCATCCTTGCTCGGAAGCGAGGAAGGGGTAAGTTCTATCAGCGGTATTTTGTTCTCTACAAGATTGCCTATCAGAAACCCGAGGGCGCTGTAGTCTGCATCTGCGAGGTTGCAGTTCACACACACTCTTATCTCCGGCTTCCGGTTCTCAGATTGGTGGAGCCCATAAAAAGGTGTTTTCCCTATAAGCGACGCAGCAAGAGCCGAAGGTGCGCCTTCCATATTCGTTCTCGCACCCAGGACAGAATTAGCGTACAAAACAGCCGATGATTCCGCCCATGCGATGTGTTCGCCCTTTTCCGGTGCATGACCGATGAGATAAGGAATGCAGGTGCATTCGGCGGAGATGCCGAGTTTTTTATACGCAGCAAGCACTTTTGTTTGATTAACCGCAAACGCTTCTGAAATGCCCATTTCCTCCCATTTCTCGGTGTCCATACCGATAGGATTTAAGGTGCTTTTGACTTTTACTGTGCCCTCAAGGCGGTTTATGAATTCAAAAGCGTCACCGATGGTTTTATAAGATACACCCGATAGGTGTGCGCTTTTTATGGGTATTAACCCGGATGCGTGATTTATGTCGCCAATTGCCACCAATATTTCCATCGCTTTTTGCTTCGTCCATCCTTCT
>CAZXYJ010000027.1:0-11953 GCA_964644925.1 uncultured Halobacteria archaeon
GTATGACCAGACTGTGCCCCGGCGCCCTCGGATTTATATCCAGGAAAGCCAATACGCCTTCCGTTTCATAAATCCGCTCTGCTTTTAAACCCCCATCAACAATTTTACAAAATACACATTCCATTTTTCTTCTTCATCCCTATTTTTTTTCTTTTAGTACAGGTTTTCTTTTTTCCTAAAAAAGAAAAAGTGTGTCATCATCTCTTCTAAGTGTATGATGCTATTTAATGAATTACAAAGTTTTAAATCCGCCTCGCCTTCGTATAACACAATCCGGGCGAATGTTTTCACCGAGTTCTGCTCTTCTTCCTCGTCCAACGCCATTCCCGAAATTTTCATCTTCCTTCGCAGCGCCTCGTGTATCTCCACCAGAATCTCTTTCCCTCCCATCTTCTCATCTCGTATCAGAAATTCTAAGCCCGCCCGCACGTCTTTATACCGTCCCACACATGCAGAATCTATCAATTCCTCCGCTTTATTTCGTTGAAAAAACGCATTTTGCACTACATTTTCTATTCCAATGGCATCTATCGTCTTTGTCTTTGCCCTTGTTGTCGTTGCTGCTGCTTCCAGCATATTTATAGCCGCGCCTGCATCGCCTCTTGCATATTCCCGCAGCGTTTTTACGCCGCCTTCCGTAAGTTTTAGCCCTTCTCCCTCTGCTATTGATTTTATCAACGCATCCAGCGCATCGCTTTTGTCCAGAGGCGCGAAGTGGAGATTCAGGCATCTTGACCTTACAGCAGGGATGACGCCCGCGGGTCTCGTGGTGGAGAAGATGAACCTGCATGTTTTGTTGCTCCGTTCTATAACCCTTCGTAACGCTTGTTGCGCATTCCCGGGAAGTAAATCGGCGTTATTGAAAAATAGTAATTTGAAGGGAGCATTTATAGGTCTTAACGCTGCATATTCCCTTATTATCTCCTTGAAAATGTCTATCGCGGATTTCTGCTCGTCATAAAAGAATTTGAATCTTTTATCCTCGCTTAACCATTTTTTACGCTGTTCAACGAAATCGGAAGTTTCTATAAGCATGACGTTCTCGTCATAAGAGCCGTAGAGTTCATTCGCAAGGGCATAAACAAAAGACGTTTTGCCCGTACCTTTTGGACCCCAGAGCAGTAGATTGGGTATTGTCCTTTCCTTGACGAACCCTTTTATCCGTTTCACCACCTGGGCTTGCCCTGAGATTTCATCCAATCTCTTCGGTCTGTATTTTTCACTCCACATCTCTCTTTCTATTCTTTTTTTTCAGCTTTCTTGCGGATTGATAACTTGAAAGCCTTCCAAGCGAATTATCTTGCAAAATCTTGCATCTGCACAGACAACCCAGTCCACTTTCCCTTTACCTGTGGATTTCATAGCGGCAAGTTGCAAGCTGTCCATCGTTCTAAGGGCATAATCAAATCCATATTTAATCAACAATTTTACGGCTTCTCGCTTCTCTTCTCCATTTATCTGCTTTACTCGATATAACTGGGTATTAAGTTCATTAGAGAAGAGCCCGACAAGATGTGAAAAGGCATCCCGGGTAATTTCTTCTGTCCTAACTTTCAGAGCAATAGCGGAATGGAATTCAATAATGCTAAGGTCGGAAATGAATAACTCTTTATCCTCCCCTTTAAATATTTTATCGATAACATCGGTCCCCACTTCCCGATGATAACGTTTGACTAAAGCGCTGGTATCTAAAAAGTAGGTCTTCATCCTCTCTCCTCACGTTGCTTGGAAATTGTGTCAGAGAGATTACCTTTAATTGAAGATAATTCCTGCCGAACTTGAGAAAGAGAAATCCTTGGATCCGCCTTTTCTTTTATGTAGCGAAGGAATGGCTCTGCTTTCCGCTCCCTCTTCTCCTGGAGAAAATCGATAAAATCCCGCACTTCTCCTATCTCCTTCTGACCTAAACTTTTTATCTTTGATAATATTTCTTTCTCATCAACAGCTTCAACAGATTTCATACTTATCCTCCTTCGCTCACCTTCCCTATTTTATCCTCGTTGCCTTGCTCAATGCGACACCCAGCGCTTTAAATATCGCTTCTACCTTGTGGTGTTCGTTCTCGCCCGTTGCATACACGTGAACGGTGAAGTTTGCGTGCGTGGCGAGCGAATTAAAGAAATGCGGTATGTTCTCCGTGTTAATATCCTCTACTCGTTC
The DNA here is from genome assembly GCA_964644925.1 of uncultured Halobacteria archaeon. Classification (GTDB taxonomy): domain Archaea; phylum Halobacteriota; class Syntropharchaeia; order Alkanophagales; family Methanospirareceae; genus QEXZ01. Next base: position 2,161 of record CAZXYJ010000027.1, read on the forward strand.
TTTACCAAGCTCCACCTCGAACACCGTATAACTTCTTCCACCGCCTATACCACCGATGTCCAATGCGCATCTTGCAAGTGATTCATCCATCGGTATAATTGCATAGCCAAACCTCACGGTCTTTTCCCTTTCTTCAGGTTCTCCGCCGATTGCTTTTTTTAACGCTTCACCTAACACAATCCCGGTGTCTTCTATGACGTGGTGGCTCAAGTCACCCGCTGCGTGCACAACGAGGTCAAAAGACCCATGCCTTGAAAACGTTGCGAGCATGTGGTCAAAGAATTTTATCCCTGTACTTATTTCATGCGTTCCCGTACCGTCAAGGTTCAATTCCACCTCGATATTCGTTTCTTTTGTCTTCCTTTTTACGCTTGCTGTTCTCATTTTTGCTTGCAAAAAAAAAGTTTTTTCTAAAAGAATAGGGTTGGTTTATACTTAAATAGTAGTTGAATTATTTATATAAGAAAAAATAAATTGTTGACACAGATTAACGCAGATTAACACAGATAATAAAAATCAACAATGTTAAACTCAAATAAATCCGCGTAAATCAGTGTAAATCTGTGTCTCAAATAGAAGGAAGTTATACTTTATATACAATGACAAATCAAATGAAGGATGCAAAATACATACGGAGTGGAAAAGCAAAGGACATTTATCGAAGACCTGATGGTAATATCGTTTTCGTATTTACCGATAGAGTTACGGCGTTTGACGGCAAGAAAAAAGCATCCTTTGAGAACAAAGGGGAACTCTGCTGTAAATTATCCTGTTTCTGGTTTGAGAAACTGCAAGCCGAAGGAATAAAAACACATTTCAAGGAATATGTGCCGCCAAACCACACAGCAATAAACACCTAAAAGTTAAAAAACAAAAAAGATAATGTCATGTAGGAATGAGAAAAAAGGACATTTCCTGCAAACTACGGAGTAAAGAATTTCTTAATAACCTTGAGAGAGTTAAGGGATATACTCAAAAAATATGGCAGAAAGACACAATACATCACCCTGAGTTTACTCCTCATGGGATACAACACAGTAAAAATGTGATAGAGAATATTTCAAAAGTTATACCTGTGGGGTTACTTAATGTTTTAAGTGAGCGTGATATATATTATCTCCTTTGTGCTTGTTACTTACATGATATTGGTATGCTTTTTGTTCCAGATAAACTTCTGCCCCTTCCTCTTTATACAGTTAGTAAATTTATAGTAAGAAAAATTCACGGAACTGCATCGAGGTACATGATACATACTATTCCGGAGATATCTTCTATTTTTAATAAGACAGATAGATCGATTATTGGAAAGTTATGTGAACTACATACCGGAGATATTTCTGAGATGTTTGAATCTAATTTAAAGCATTTTCCAAAACATTTTCCATTACTTGTATCTATTTTGCGAATTTGTGATGCGTGCGATGTCACCAAAAAAAGAATTTCCGAGCAGCTTTTTGATTTAATGAAGTTAGAACCTGAGTCCTCTCTTCACTGGACCCCCATGCAGTATATTAATGATGTGTCTTTGGAGGGAAGGGAAATTGTAGTATACGCTATTGTCCCTACGATTTCTGAAAACAGTATAAAATTTCTAATTGAACAAATGGTGATCCAGAAACTGAATGAGGAAGTGTCTCAGGTTAACCCCATTCTTGAAGAATATGGCTTTGTTTACGGAACTGTAAAGTCAGAAGTGTCTTCTGATGAATATCTTTCTCCTGATGAAAAAATAGATGATTTAATTTCTAATTCTAAAAGAGAAGAAAAAACTCTAGAATTGAAAATCCTTTCCTCTCTTTCTGAAAAATCAATGAGGGAAACAGAACTTGCAGAAAAAATTGGGATTTCTACCATGGGTCTAAGAAATCGAATATTCCCTCTTATTAAAAAAGGTATGGTCTATATTAGAGAAGATAATAAGGGAAAAATATACGGATTTTTACCAGTAGATAAAAGAAAGGAATTTTTGGAGGATAATGATGAAAAGGATTGGAAGGGATACCTCGATTAGTCTGGCACTTCAAGAAAGTGCATTAAGAAAGAATTTTCAAAGTGCATGCGATATTCTTAATCAGGTAATTGATTGGCTTGTAATTGATAATTTCCATTCTATAATTTTGGATGTAAAAAATAACGAGGGAAAGATGTTGTTTAACGGAGAGGAAATAAAGAAGATCCATAAAAAGGGATTATTAAACGTTTAACAGACAACAATATAGAGATTATCGCTGGTATGAGAGTACATGATTGCCTCGACGAAAGAGCATCTGGAAGGAGATCTGTATCTTTTGATGGTGCAGTACTCCCTGATAGAGTTTGCCCGATTAGCCGTAAGAACATGGATTATTTAATTAAGGTAGCGAAGCGTGCTAACGAAGATTTTGGGAGTGAACACTTCCATTTTTCCTATTATAGATATAAATCTTCACAGTATTGCTTCTGTGATTCCTGTTTATCTAAATTTGCGAAAGACTCTAAATTAAGTTGGGAACATAAACGCGAAATTTTTAAGGAACCAGAATTATTTGCTGACTGGATCTTATGGAGAGCGACTCAGCTCATAAATTTTGCTGCTCAGTTTAAGACAAAAATCAGGAATTCGATACCGAAGGCAACGATATCCATAGAAACAGATTTAAATCCACGAAAGAATTATCACTTGGGAACCCTAATTGAAGAAGGGCACCAATTAGGTGATTTTATAAAAGCATTTGACAAAGTATATTATCATATAGAACCACTCCAAGTATTTTTTGATAGCTCATCTGAAAGTCAAAAAGTTTATTCTGATAAATTAGACATATTGAAATATGTGATTGGTAAGATGAGATCCAGTGGATTGGATGATGGTTATATGTTTTGGGAGTTGAACTCCCGCTCAAATTTATATAAAGCCATCGATTTAGCTAATTCCTTAGATGTAAAGGATATTGTATTCTACACAGGAGAGCCAAGAAGCATACTTGAGATGTTAAAGAGGATTTAATCTCTTGCCCCCATTATTCTCTGAGCTAAGCTTATGTAAATATTTGATATCTTTTTAATGTCCTCATTTGAAAGAGGTGGTATTTCAGGTTCCGAATAGCCTTTTTCCCGTGCTCGATAAAGAGAGTCTTTATATCCATTCCGTCTATATATCTGCCTTACAAATTCCTTTGATAATTCTATACATTCCCCTTCTTCATATTTTTCCACGTCCCAGAACCTATCTTCATCGGCTGTTCCAAATACATCCACCAACATTAGATTTCTATCACTATCAAATGCAAACTCTTTTTTCCCGTCCACATGTATTAAACCCCCTCTTTCAACTCTTTTCTTCAGCTCTTTGTCAAGCCTAAGTATACATTCAAATATCTCTTCGAGTTGGTTTTTTTCTAAACCAGAAATAGAAAGCGCTTCCTTCTCAGAGATAATCCTATCAAATTTTTCTACCTTCGTGGATAAATCAAAAAAGGGCTCATGTAATTTTTCACCATATTCGGGCATGGACTTAAACCCAAGCTTTTTATAGTCTATTTTTCCCTCTTTAATTCTGTCATAAAGTGATCCTGCTACATAATGACGACAAATAAACTCGACAGGGATAAGATAATTTTTTGTATGCTTATTTATCTTATCATAGTCTTTAATAACATTCACCCTTTTGACCCTTGTTCTAACATCACTGACCTGTTTAATAAAATGAGTAGGAATACCCATTTCCACGGCTTTTTTTAGCCAAAAAGTTGCCGTTATGCATATTGATTTACCCTTTTTAGGGATTAGATTAGGAATGGGTTTGTCAAAAACAGATATTCTATCTGTAAATTCAAACTCTATTTCGTCTATTCTTTCTGTGCCATAAATATCTTTTACAGACCCTTTGTTAATAAGTGTCATCAATTTTCTCCCTCTTTGATTTTTAATATTTCACTATCTTGGTGGTGTTTCATCATTGGTTAAAAATCACCTCTAGTAGAATATATAATTTCAACCTCTCCCTTTATAAATCTTAAGTCATCACTTTTTATCATCCTGGGTTTAAACACCTTGTAAGATTCTTCAGATACATACCTTGCCGGAATGAGATTGAGAATTATCTCCAGACCTTTAGGAAGTGAGTCTTTTACCTGTGGAAGTGATAGCGCGGAATTTTCTGTACGGATCTTTATGGAGAAGGTATAAAAAAGGTGAGGTGGACATAAGCAGTGATTTCTTCGTGCAAGAAGGAGCAAAGGAGCAGGGGGAGGGGGCGCCATTAGCCAAAAGCTTTCTGGAGTTTACCACTAAGTTCGAGCGTGTTGACCGACCGATAACCGAAGAGGAGATAATAGAGAATGCATGGATGGACAAAGCAGAGATAGAGCATATAAAACGAGAAACGAGAAGAATTGGAGATATAATGGCATCTTATTTAACACAAAAGGGAATAATATTAGCGGACTTCAAGCTGGAATATGGTAGAAGTAAAGAAGGACGTGGTATAATTCTCGCGGATGAGGTTGGCACGCCGGACGTGTGCAGGTTCTGGGATAAGGAAGCATACGAAAAAAAAGGAGAGATAATAAGTTGGGATAAAGACGTGTTCAGGGAAGGAAAAGGGGACCTTTCGGAGGTTTATCTTGATGTGTGTAATAGGGTTATGGAGGGATTAATTTTATAACCACAAGATTACACAGATTTCCACAAGATTAGCTGTCAGGTGTTAGGTGTGAGTTGTCAGGTAACAGCCCTAAAACCTAAAACCTGACACCTGTTTAATCTCGTGGTTTGCCGTTGTCATGCACCCTTTTTCACTCTTTCGTACATGCTCATGTATCCTTTTTTCTGTAGTAGAACCATGCTCTTATGAAGCTCTACGATAACGTTTCTGCTACTTGCGTTGTTCTGTAAATAGCTCACCACGTCATCGCTTTCGAGCGCGTTCAGGATGATGTCGCGGTCTATCCACAGAGTAAGGTCAGCATTCTCGATTGTCCCCTCTTTCACAACCGTTCTTCCGAATGTTTTAACAACGGAAAACGTCTCATCCGCACTGTTCATGACGTTCACCTGTATCATAGCGCCATCTTCTACGCCTTCAAATCCCAGTTTTTCAATGAGGGGCGTAATCTGACCAGTCCGTATGGGTGAAGGTAGTGCGGGTGTTGGTTGGATATACCTGTGCTCGCCTATCACTTCTCCAGTAGTGCAGTGGACGTCAAACCCGTAAACCATTTGATTATCGTAATCCTGCTCGGCTGGGGTATGCAGCCATACGACTCTCCAGCAGATTTTTTCGCCTGCCAGAGCGGGAGCAGCGGACAGCGGGTCTTGCAATCCGTTCTTCTTCGCAATATCTATCGCCTGCTCCATGCTCACGGTAATCTCCTGCGGCAAAGTGACCACGTGCCGCCCGATCACGTTTCTGTCGTTTCCAAGTCTTATCCACATAGACAGCCCAATATTACCTGTGCCATGGTTGTGTGAGTATCCGTAGAAGAAGGCGTAGTAGGCTGTGTTTGACTCGAATGACTTCCTTTCGAAATGTGCATCGAAATAATCTCTTCCCACCATGCCCATGATATATTCGCCCGATATGCAGAAACCCTCTTCCGGAAGTATCTGTTTCACTAAAAAAACCGTGAGGTCCTGGTTACCCGTCACGTTGTACACGAGTTGCCATTGGAATTCCGTGTGAGAGACATCCATCAGCTTGCAATATCTGTCAAAGTTTCGTTTCGGAACGCCAGTGGCATTAATAATTCGTTCCCGCGCCACAGATATAGCATCTTCTCTGGTATCCGGGATGTCATCTAAAATCACGGTCATGACACTTTTATCCAGAACCAGGATATCGCTCTCGGTTGGAATACTGTGATACCAAATACACAGAGAAACAGCTACCAGCACGCCCGCCAGAAGGACAACCTTTACAACCATCCCTTGAGAACTCTTACTCATTTTTCCCTCATTTCGAAGTTGTATCTTAATTTCGTTTTTACAAGATAGCAATCTCACAATACAAATAAATAATATAAATTGTTGTTTCTCTTCTATCGTGAACGCTCATTTCCTTTCTTAATCCTCGGATAAACAATAATCCCGAAGGGAACAGAAACTAAAGCATCGATTATCAGCCATCCGCCAATGCCTGACTCAGCTAGATACATTTATAAGGATACACGAATAATTAGAAAACGAATGGAAATAAAACGTATAAAGCGATACAGAGATAAGATAAATGTAATCGTGGAACGGAGTGAAGAGATAAGTGAATGGACGGAAGGATATGAGGCGGAGGACTTCACACGAGATGAGAAAACGAAGTTGGCAGCGTATAAAGCATTCCAGGAGGTCGCTGAGTCGTGCATGGACATAGTTGCAATGGCATGCAAGGATGAGAAAATAGTGCCAAAGGATGATTATACGAATATAGAGAACCTGGATTTTATAGACGAAAATATAAAGGGTGTGTTAATCGAAGCAAACGGACTGAGGAACCGGTTAGTACATCGTTATAATCAATCTGACGACCTCGTCGCTTTTGTCAGCATAAAAGAGTTACTGCCACGGATAGAGGAGTTTGTGGAGATGATTGAGCAATGGATGCGAAAAGAGTGGGAAAAAAAGTGAGGGAAGACCTGAGGTTCTTGTTTGATAATAGTTCTGTTTTGGGCGTGCTGCTCTATGGCTCAGTGGTCGAAGGCGAAAGCACTGAACGAAGTGACATAGACGTCTGTGTCGTCGCGCCAGCGGCAGACGATAAGGTAGCGTTTTCAAGATGGATTCTGGCAAATGTAAGGGATGAACGGTATGATGTGCGTGTATTTGAGCTTATGCCGCTTTATCTCAAGATGGAAGTGGTAGAGCATGGAGAGGTGGTGCATGCAAGAGATATTTACGAACTTTACGAGTATTTTTATGCCTTCAGAAAGTCATGGGACGACCAAAAGCGAAGGCAAATGCTGACCCGCGAGGAGGCTCTGGAGTTGTTCACTCAAACCTTTTCTTAGAAATAAAAGCTTTACCAAAAGAACTGCGATAGCATTTTTCCGTAAAGGATTTTTGCGAAGCAAAAAGGGTTTCTTTCTTAGCACAGGTTCTTTCTTTAGAAAGAAAGTGTGTTGTGAAATCCCGTGGTTTTTTATTTCCTGCCAAAACAAAAGCCAAAAAACTCCCTGAAGAAAGAACCAAGTCCTTCAAAAAACATTATCTCCTCGTTCCTTAAAACCTCATACCCCTTATCTATTGATTCTGAAACCTGTTTCCCCAAACCGCACGACTTCAGCTCGCTCTTCAGCAATTCCACTGCATCCGTATATTTCCTCTTTACTTCCACCACATACCTGCCGTTTTCAATTCTTTTTCCAAAAGAAAAGGGTTTGTATTCGTTTTTAAACTGTTCAGAATGATGTTTCAACGTAACTGGAGGACCCTCATGCCTTTTCACCTCTGGCAGGCACCAAACAAGCAGCTCGAATACCAAAAACGCTTTGTTCCCACCTACCGACACATCGCTTCGATATACCGTGAACCCATTCCGTTCTATCATACTTGTGACCGATGCTTCTGCTTTTCTTAACTGTGGGAATAATACGTCTTCTACCACGTCAGGCGCTTCAAACAGCACCATTACGAGCTCTGTCCCTCGTTCCTTTACGAGTTTCACAAACTCGGCCTTGCTCATCTCTTTTTCCTTCGCAAGCAAGAAAAAACTCGCATCCGGACACGCTAAAAAATCCCGCGCCGCATCTATTAACCTGCAAAACGAATCCAGCGATACCGCTGCTGCTACATTCCTGTTCGGGTCCACCGGGTCTATCACAATAAGTGGGTCTTTACCCGCTCCCTTGTATGTTCCACGACCTTCGATGTCTATTCTTTCCCCATATTTCCACTTCGATGCGTGTCTCAACAGCTCTGCGAAAGATGAATACCTTAGGATAAGCAATTCGCAAAGATAACCGGAGAAGCCCTTTCGCCTTTGCTCGGAGCCATAAATCCCACGGCACTTCAAGAATTGCTTTAATAGTAGCACTTCTTCTTCAAGTCCCGATATTCGCTTCACAATATATTCATTATGAAAAGGCGTCCTGTCAACCGCGGATTTCAATAAAGATGCAGCTTTTACCGAAAAACAGGGCACTAAATCCACTTCGTACTCGGTTCTTCCTTCGGCATCGTGAAAGTAAGCGTGAATATACGGATGCGAAGCGTATCTTTCCTCGTACCTATCAGAAATGCTTTTTGCAAGTGCAAGCCCCTTCTCCTTTAACTCTTCTTCCGGCACATCTTCAGGAAACATGATGAAAACGTCTATGTCCGCCTCGCCACTTATCCACGTGTTTCTTGCGGTTGACCCTACGGAGATTGCATGGGCTTCCATACCCATCTCCGATGCTTTTTTGTTTAGTTTCGCGATTATACTCTCTGCTACGGCTTTTACTTTCCTCCTCTCTTCCTCATCCGGTCTTATTCGCTCTATGACCTCTCTGCATATTCTTTTTATCTCCTCTTCCCCTTCCCCCTCCTCTTTCTCCTTCATCATCACACATAAAAAAAATGTAAATAATCTTGTGTAAATCTGTGTAATCTGGTGGTTAATATTTTCGGATTATTATTTAAAACGGTAAACCTTCTTTTAGTTAATGCCCACGTTCAAGTTCTTTGACCTAAATGTGCACGCCTATCCTGAAACAGAAGTGCCCGTGGAAGAACTAATTCGGGTTGCGAGAAGATACGGATATGCGGGCATAGCAATAACGAACTACGACGAGGTAGTGAAGGGAAAAGAGGGAGAGCAATTACCTCCATCAATCGCGAATTTCGCTTTCCGGGGTATAGAGATAAGAGCAAAATCGGTTTCCGAATTGAAAAGAAGAATAAGACTTTACTACGGGAAAGTGCCCTTGATTGTGGTCCGTGGCGGCAGTAAGGAACTAAACGAAGCGGCATTGAAAAATCCTATGGTTGATGTATTGGCACCGCCATACAGCGAGCATGGAAAAGAGGGGTTAACACACGTACTGGTGAGATATGCCGCTGAGAATGACGTTGCAATAGAATTCAACCTCAATGCGATAATTCACAGCAGAAGAAGCGATAGAGCACGGATACTCGGGAAAATGCGTGAGATTTTGAAATTCGTGAGGAAGTACAAAGCAATGCCGGTAATAACCAGCAATGCGCACTCTATATACGATTTAAGAGCGCCAAGAGAGATGGTTGCGCTTGCTTCGCTATTTGGAATGCAAAAAGAAGAAGCGATGCACGCTTTGAGTGATATTCCAGAGGGTATATTGGAAAAGAAATGGAAAAAGAGGAGAGAAGTGGAGATAATATGAAAATGAAAAGGGCAAAGTGCAAAAATCAAAATAAATTTTGCGTTTTGTGTTTTGCATTGCTGCTGCCGCCCACACTTCGAGAAAGGAGAAGGTATCTCGCGTTTGAGTTGATAAGCGAGCGAGAGATAGATAAACGAGAGTTGTTGAAAGAGATAAGGGACTCCGTTTACTCGCTCTATGGCGATACGGGCGCAAGTGAAAGTAAGATGTGGCTGATAGAATATGGTAAAAAGGAAGACGCTGATGGAGGCACAGACAGGTGCAGGAGTGTAGGCATCCTGAGATGTGCCCATAATAAAGTTGAAGAGGTAAGAGCAGCATTAGCCTGTATTCATTCGGCAAGCGGAGTACGACTGGGCATACGAGTAATCGGTATCTCAGGAACGATAAAAGGAGCAACCCGGCTAACTAAAGTCATTCCGAAAATTATTAACCACAAGATTACACATCGTGGGCTCTGCCCACGTCCCCGCAAACCCTGAAAG
>CAZXYJ010000028.1:0-11299 GCA_964644925.1 uncultured Halobacteria archaeon
AATAGAGGAACATGCAAAAAGAAGCAATCACGAATACGTATGCGAATACCATGCTCAGCCGGTCTATCCTGCCGAGTGTGAGTTCATATTCCAGGAAAGTAAGTACCCATGTTTTCCCCTCTGACAGAAGTACGCCTTTGGACATGAGCAGGAGATTTACAAATGCTAACGCAGGGAGTAGGAGTATATATGCCTGTTTCAGTCGCTTTTTACCCTTTAAAAGAGGCACTAAGAGAGCACCAAAGAGGAATATGAACCCCGGATGAAACCACTCAATCATCACTTATCACCCCCTTCTTCCTGTAAATCCCAAATCCCAATACTACCCAGTTTTTTGGATTTGGTAATTGGGATTTAGTTGGGATTTGGTAGTATTTGATATTGGGATTTTCCTTTCTAATGTTTCTCATAGTAATCCTCCTCCTTCTGAAGCCAGTGATGTCCAAGTGCTTTTGACGCAACGATGATGATGACGCAGCCGACGAAACCGTACACCGCACTAAACACGGGTATTTCCTCCCACCAGAAGTGCGCATGAGGGTGTAAAAGCAGTTTAACGAGTATCCCAGCCAGAACACCTATGAACAGGCTCACATAAAGCATCAAAAACAAATGCCTCATTTTTATTTCCATTTTTTTAGACTCCTCCTAAACCGGCAACTGCGAGTTTTGCAAGCTCCAGTATATAAAACGTGTTCGGGAACAGGCAGAATACGATGGAAAAAATTGCCGTTAAGGTCAGAGGAACAAGCATGAAAATAGATGCTTCTTTTATCTCTGGCTTTTTATTACTATTCTCTCCACCCGTCCACTTTTCTGGTTCGGGTTTACCAAAGAACGCGGTATATATTATCGGGAAGAAATAAACAATATCCAGTAGAGAACTTACCAGAAGCACCGCCAGCAAACCCAGGGCATGCGCATCCAGCGTACCCAGAGCAAGATACCATTTACTTATAAGTCCACACACCGGTGGAATGCCGCTCATTCCAAGCGCGCCTATGGTGAATGCGGTCATTGTTACCGGCATCGTTCTTCCTATGCCCGCCATCTCGCTTATGTTCCTTTTGCCCGTAACTACCATTATCGCACCTGCGCACATGAACAGCGTTATCTTCATGAACCCGTGGAAGGGGATGTGAAGCATTGCTCCTTCTACGCCCATCGTGTTTAACAACGCCACGCCAAAGAGGATGTAAGACAACTGGCTTATGGTGGAATAAGCGAGTCTTCTTTTCAGGTTGTCCTGCGCAATCGCGAACAGGGAAGCGACAATCATCGTGAACGACGCTATGCACGCAAGCATTATCCCCAATCCGAGTTCACTCATCAAGTCTATCCCGTATATATAGCACACCGCTCTGACAATACCAAACACGCCCGCCTTCACCACTGCGACTGCATGCAGTAGCGCACTCACGGGCGTTGGCGCAGCCATTGCCGTGGGAAGCCAGGAGTGAAAAGGCATCCATGCCGCTTTCATGAACCCTAACAGGAATATCGCGAATAACGCCATCAGTGCTCCTCGTGATGCCTCCGCAAGGGTTGATATTCCTCCATTCGTGAAATCAGTCGTCCCTGCAAAATGGTAGGTTAACACCACCGCAGCTAAGAAGAAACAGCCGGAGGTAAGCAGATACGCAAGATATTTACGCCCCGCGAACAGCGCTTCCGGTGTCTGGTCATGCGCCACCAACGGATACGTTGAAACCGTTAATATCTCATAGAAGACAAACATCGTGAGCAAATTTCCCGATAGCGCTACGCCCACCGCACCGAAGATAGCGAATGCGAAACAGAAGTAGTATCGCGTTTGAGCATGTTCGTGCAACGACCGCATATATCCGATGGAATAGGACGAGACGAGAATCCAGAGGAAAGAAGAGGTAATCGCGAAAATAAGCCCAAAAGCATCTACGCTGAAACCAAAATCAACGCCCGGAAATGCAGTAAAAAACGTGTATTTGATTGGTTCGCCGTTTCCCCCTATAATGGTCGGTATCATGGAGATGACGATAAGAAACTGCGCGATGCTTGCGAGCATCGTCCAGCTCTCGCGTATGTTCGGGCGCTTGCTGAACAGTAGTATAAGAATAGCGCCAATTGCGGGGCATAGAATTGCTAACAACGGTCTATAATTTATTGGTATCAATTCCTCCATCATGGTATTGCCCACCTTCCTAATCCAAATAGTTCATTAACTTTATCCAACATGCTTAGAGGAATATCCGCAGGATTAGCAAGCCAAAGAATACCAACGACTATGCAGAGACCAGCGAGCGTTAATACAGGAATAAGCATACTAAGCGGTATTTCATCTTTGCTTGAAGATGAATGCTCCTCTTCTTTACCTTCTCCTCGCTTCATGTACATCGTTTCTATCACACGCCAGAAATAAACGAGGTTGAGCAGCGTACTGAGCAGCATAACTGCAACGAATGTGATTTTCCAACCTCCTGCATCTAAACAGGCAAGTATTATGTACACCTTCGAGACGAAGCCCACGCTTGGCGGCACCCCAATCATTGAAATTGCAGCTAACGTAAAAGCCGCACAGGTGTAAGGCATTTTTCTTCCCAAACCCTGAAAATCGCTTATATTCCACAACTCAGCCTTATATATAAAAGCACCGGCAACTAAGAACAGGCACCCTTTCATCAATGCGTGGTTGAGTATGTGCATCAATGCCGGGGTCAGCCCACCCCAAAGTGCATGCTCCGAAGAAGTACAAAGCCCAACCGCAAGCATAATATAGCCCATTTGCGATACCGAAGAATAAGCAAGCATCCTTTTCAGGTTTAGCTGTGCTATCGCGAGAATAGACCCTATGATTATGCCTAACGCCGCCATCAAGCAAATGAGATCAAATATGGGCAAGAGTTTGATGAAAGCCACTGTATAGACAGAGAAACTGACTCTTATAAGCGCATAAGTAGAAACCGCGATAATAATGCCAGAAAGCATTGCGCTTATCTCCGAAGGAGCGAATGAATGCGCATCCGGTAACCATGTATGCAGCGGGAAGAGCGCCATTTTTATGCTCAAACCAACGAGGAAGAAGACAAAAGCCGCTTGAACTACCTTATTCCCATATAAAGGAGGCAATAAAAGGGAGAGGTCATGCATGTTCAGCGAGCCCGTTACCGAATATAAAAATCCTATGCCAAGCAAGAAGAAACAAGCACCGATAGAACCCATAACGAGGTAAGTAAAACTCGCTTTCAGCGCTATCTTACCCCTCGAAGCGATTAACGCATACGCAGATAAAGCCGTTATTTCGAGAAAAACATACAAATTGAATATATCGCCGGTTACCGTCATACCGCATAGGCCTGTAATGAGGAGTTGATAAAGGGCATAAAAAGAAACGAGATTATGGGGCAATTCATGCTCTATGCTCCTCTTTGAATACGTTACGCATATTAAACTCAAAAACAGAAGGACGACCAATATGTATGCGTTCAGTGCATCCACGACATATTCTATGCCCCAGGGCGGTCTCCATCCGCCGAGCCAGTAATAAATGGTCCCTTTTGTGAGGACGTGGTTCAGGATAAAAATAGACATGCCGAATTGAACGAGAATCGTTACGATGGAGATGAATGCACAAGATTTTTTGTTCCGCCAGCCAGCGATTAAAATAGTGAATGCGGAAAGCATGGATATTACGATCACGAGCACTGGAAAATGTTCAACTACGCTTATCATGTTTATGACTATCTTAAAATCTAAAGCATATTATATATAAGCTTGCCTTTTTTTTTTCATCGGGACACCGATGGCACGGTTAGTGGGAATAGATAAAAAGCGAAAAATATTTATATTGCCCTTTACTTATAAGAGAAATAATGTAACGCTAAAAACTCTCAAATAAAGATGAGCATAAAAGATTCGTTCGAGAAAGCGATATTGGATAAGCGAACTTTGGCAGTGGTAGTAGTGGTAGCGATTTTATGGCGGACATTCATCAGTCTCGATAGAGAGATAGCCCTTTGGGAAAGCATGTGTTCAGGTATTACTCTCATCTTATTTGGCTGGGCTCTCTTTGCTTACATGTATCTCAAGCCCAAGAAACTGAAGGGCTGGATAATGTCAAATTGGATTTACCAGGGCATTGCCGTTAGCATGGTCTCTATAAACGTTTACGTTGTCATTTACTACGTGATGAGATGGCATAGGTTACTGCATGTAGAAGCTTATCTGCCACTGGATTTCCTTTTCAGAGATGTAAGATACCTCGCGATAGTAGTATTTTATTGCGCTGTAATATGGTCAGCGAAGCACGTAAAAAGTATGCACGAGGATTATGTATTGTTATCCCATGAGAAAGGTCTTCTGCATCTCATATCCCCATACTTATACGTAAGGGGGAAAAAGCTGGGAGAAATGGGCGTGAAAGAGTTAATGAGCACGGTGATAACTGATGAACGAACTTTAATGGTGATAGTGGGTATAGCGTTTTTATGGCGAACAGTCATAAGCATTGACTATAATATAGCTCTTTGGGAAAGTATGTGCTCGGGCATCGCTCTTTTCATAATGGGCTGGCTTTTTTTGGCTTATATATATTCTATGTCCAGGAAACAGAAAGGCTGGTCGGATTTGGTTAAGGTCTATCATGGAATTGCCAGTGGTCTACTCGCGATAAACATTTATGTTCTCGTTTACTATGGAATGAGGTGGTATAGATTAATAGGCTTGGGAGGTGTTGCGGAAGCTTTTGTGCCACTGGATTACCTCTTCAGGGATGCAAGATTTTTTGCGTTAGTGATGTTTTATTGTGCATCAATAGTGCTATCGAAGTTTCTAAAAAGGGCGTATGAGGAATATAGGCTGCTATCCTCGGAAGCGAAGACTGTTTAGCTCCTTTTTTACCTCAGCTATACAAATACTAAAATTCTGCCTTCAAAGTAACTATCTCAAAAGGTTTTATTTCCAATTTAATTGTTTCACCCTCTTTTTTCAACTCTTTTACCACTCCTTCGTCCTCTTCCTCCAGCAAGTTCACAGCCTTGACCGCCTTTGGCTCCCTGAACAGAGTTATTTCAGCATTCGTTTCTTCTCCTTTCGTCTCGTAGAATCTTAGAATCACTCCATCTCCGTCCTCTGCCCTCTTAAGTGCGGATAAAACCACACTTTCCGGTTCGATTTTCAAAAAAGACCGCTTCAAAGGCATTTTTTTGCCCTTTGGTAACTGCAATGCATCCAAATCGAAGTTGAATTCAAGAGCATGCTTGTAAGATGAAGCTTCTCGCCAATCTCCTTCATGCGGATATATGGAATACCTGAACACGTATTTTTTAAACTCCTGCGCATCCGGAACAGGTATTGCAGGACCTGTCCTGCCATCCGAAGACAGCATTGAAACACTTCTTAGCAGTGTCAAATAGATGTCGCCTCCCCTTACCGTGTTTTCCGGTGTCCCCCTGTGCATCACGGTCAAGCCCTTCTTTCCGTCAGAATAATCAAGCCACCTCAGTGATGGGAATACACCGCAAGGCTTCTCAACCCACTTCCCTTCTGGCTTACATCTAAATGGGCATGTCGGACGGGAAACAACACCAAATTGACTTCCGCAGGCATAATCAGAAGATTTTATGCTCGTGGAGAACCTGACCCTGAGGCGTGCCTTCGGATGCTTGTCTATTATGCACGTAATGAAATCTATTCTCGGAATGTCCTTATAAACTATTATTTTTTTTTCGCACTCTAAGAATTTATGCTCCCATATAAGTGGTTCCAGCTTCTCCGTCAATCTGTATGGCCAGCGAAGGGAAAAATAATCGGTCTTGACGTTGATAACCCGTCTCGAAGGACTTTCATTTATCTCGAAATTCTCTGCCCGGAACGAGCCGTACTTCACACCCTCGCCCGTTTCTGTTTTCACCGGGATACACAATTTTTGCGCATGGTAGTAAAGGTCGCCGGTTTCTTCCTCCAGCACAAGCTCATTCGCCGTGCAAATCCTCTCCCCTTCTTGAATCACGTCAATTAACCCTGTGGCAGGGTCCATCTCAACCCCAAAGAATCTGTTTTCTATGGTGTTCCCCCTTATCATGATAAAATTCGGGCTATAACGATACCTTTTAGGTCCCCGCTCAAGGATTTTATACACTTTATATCCCAGCCCAGGAACCGTGGGAACAAATCCTATCCTCGCATATCTCAACGAGTCATCTTCATACCTCGTAAACCGTATAACCTCCACATCTATTTCCTCTTCTCCACTTTTTAATCCTTTAACCTCTACTACTTTTCCTTTCTCAAAATTCAAATCCATCTCTACCCAGTCCCGCACTTCCCACGACAGCGAGTTAAATATAATTATATCCCCTCCTTCAACTCCCCCCTCACCTTCCTCAGATTCATGCTCTATTATTATAGGGAACATGCGAGGGCAGAGGGTGCTCATCTTGGTCCTGAGGAAGCCCAGGTATTCCTTTACCTCATCATAACCCCGGTCCATCCCTGTTCCCGGAACCACATCATGAAATGCGATGAACAAAATTTTTCGCCAGCAGTCTCTCAACTCATCAGAGGGATAGTAGCCATTCAGCAGTGATGATATTGTACCCCAGCGCTCGCAACACAACAACCAACTTTCATGGCTGCAAAGTCCCTGTTTTATCCACATTCTGCTCGAGCAGCAATCAGGAAAAACCGCGGAATACTTCCCTGAATACATTTCCCCCTTCCTGACCGCCATCTTGAGATTTTTCTCCTCTGTTTCCTTCTCCAGTGCTTCAAAGAATTCGTGTGGCGTTGCAATTTTCATCCCCGCTTTTTCTCCTTTATTCTCATTCCACGCCTCCACAACCCCCGGTGTTTCCGGCTGCGGCATCGTAACTCCACTCCCGGAAGGCATCAAGATACGGGAGGTTGCCGCCACTTCCTTGAGTTTCTCATAGCTTTCTTCCAGTTTTGTCAAGTCCAATCCTGCTCTGTATCCCAAAGGCATCCAGTGAGCTAAAATCCTCGTTCCATCCAAACCCTCCCATAAGAATTCCGATGGCTTTTTTTTCGATGCCCCTCTTCTGAATGCAACATACCTGTATCCCGATTTTTTGTATATCTGCGGGAGCTGGGCATTCAAACCAAAGCTGTCCGCCTGCCACATTACCGGAACGTCAACCCCGAACTTCTCCTTCGCATATCTCTTACCAACCAGGATTTCTCTTACCAGTGTCTCTCCTTCCGGGAGCATCGTATCGGCCATCAGATATTCTCCATCGGCTATCTCTATCTCGCCTTTCTTTATGCACTTCGCAATCTTTGAGAACAGTTCTGGATACCGCTTCTCCATCTCCTCCAGCAGAAAGGTTTGCTCTATCAGGAACTTGTAATCCGTCTTTTCAATAAGTCCAACCACTTCCTTCAGAATGAGTAGCATATTGATGTAAAAATAGTTCTCCTTCGTGAAGACCCAGATGGCATCGTAATGCGTGTGTGGGACGAGGTAAATCGTATCTTTTTCTTCTTCCTTCCCGTACACAGCACGGTTTTTTCTTTTAGTACCCATTGCAAGAATACCGTAGGAAACGTTTTAAAATAAGGAGTAGCGATACAAACACATGTAAATTATCTTCACACAAAAGGGGTGAGCTTTAACTTAAGAGCTTCTTCGGTGATGATATTTTCGAGGCAATGTAATTTGGTATCAGGGCGATTGCAATACAGGATAACACCCCTATCAAGCACAGTCAAGTTAAAGCGATTTGTTACCATGTGACACAGCTCTGTGCCTAAAACACCCCCGGTGGGCATTCCAAATACTGCTATATTTCCTGCTTCCCTCAAATCCATTACCCAATATGAGAACAACTCTGCCATTCTCTCAACGTTGCCCGACACCCTCAACCGATATTGATAATCTAACAAATCGGTTCCGATGATAACCATGACCGGGGGTTCTAAACTGGAAATGAAATCAGTGAATATAGGAAAATCTTCCTCCATTGATTCGCCTTTCAGAACCTTCACGTTCTCTCTTACCTCTTTCTTCTCCTTTCTTACCTCAAAGACTGTGAGATACTTCGTATAATCTTCTTCCTTTACAAAAGGCAATATCCCCCTCCTTAATCTCCTCTCATCCCACCCGCTACTTGGAATCTTCACGCAATAAATCCCCTGCTGTATACTGTTTATAATCATGTGAGCGACGATGGATTGGTATCCTAAAAGAGATAAGTCATCCCCATATTCTACAATAGTGGTGCTTCCCTTGCTTAATCCACCTGCCAAAATCCTATCCAATTCCACACAACCCGTAGATATGCATGTGGCAGTATTTGGCACAACCTCTACTTCTCTCGGCTTCTCTATTTTCCTCCTCTCGAAAGGGCCGAAAAATCTAAATCTGCCACCATCTAATGTAAAACCATATTTGTGCTGGTCTATCCTGACGCCTCTTAATTTCTTTAGCACCATTTCCCTCGCCCTCCGGTAATCTATGGATATGCGGCTCAGCTCTATTATCCCATCAACAATATAATCGAGCGGACCTGTCTCAAGCCTTTCCGATATGAGTATCAAATTCATTTTGTATTGCGCTGCATAATTTCTTACCAGGTCAGTTATTGCAGCTTCCAGCACTTCTATCTTCTCCTCCTTTGCTTCCGATGCAATCGCCTCCCAGCTATCAATTACGAGTGTGGCGGGTTTTCCTACCTGTACCATTTTCAGGTGAAGAATGTCAGAGAAAGGGCGCGGTCCCGGAAACGCTTTTGATGAGATATACAGGTTAGTCGCATCTACCAGACTCACAAAGTCGGCACGTTCTTCCAACCATGGGAATTGGTGGTAAAGAGCAGGAAGTGAAACCCGCGATGAAAGATATATAGCATTCTCGCCCCCGAACTCATCGAGTATCTCAAAAGCGAGCATTGTCTTCCCCGTTCCCGGCTCTCCCTTTATCAGCAGCGAATACCCCTCCCCCGATGATAGCGCATTCTCCAATTCAGGTGGTATTCCAGTATTCATGTTTTTACTATATGAGATTCATAAATAAAAAGCCTTTCGGTTTTTTGATTTCATGGAGGGAAAAGCATTTCACGGTACAGGATAACGACTTTAAGCGCGTAAAAAAATAGATACGTCATCGCGCAAAGAACAACGAAAATAACACCCATGAAAAGCCCGAAGTAATAACCTAAACTCTCCACTTCTATTTCAGGGCAACTTTCCTTTATTAACTCCAATGTCTCAGCATCACATGAACCCAAACCACGCATGAGTCTAATGGTGCACCCCGGGCATTTAATAAAACATTTCACCGCACTGCCGAATTTACTTTCCATCTTCTTTTACCTCTTTTTATACTTATGATTTATAAATATTTCGATTTTTGTCCTCATTATAATAATCCTACCACAGAGTGGAAGAGCACCATGAATGGTTCAGGATACAAGCCTATGATAAAAGATATAACTGCCAGAGTGAGAAGAGGGATGCTCATCGTTAATGGCGGGTCCCTGATTTTAGAGTCATTTGCTAGTTCAGGTTTCAAGGGACCAAAGAACATTTTCTTCGCAGCTGCGAATGTGTAGATACCCGTTAATATAGTTGAGAGGATACCCAGAATTGCAATTAACAGTCCTATGGAAGTAGGATATGCAGCAAAAACGCCGGTAAACAGTATCCATTTCCCTGTAAACCCACTTGTGAGAGGAACACCGGTGAGTATTGCTGAGGCTGTTATCCAGAGCAGGGCGGTTATTGGCATCTTATGTATAAGTCCACCCATCTTATTCATATCCCTGATCCCCGTTACGTAAACTACTATACCAGCGGTTGAGAAGAGAATGGCTTTACCCAGGATGTGACTCAGGAAGTAAAACATTCCACCTTCAATACTCCAGATGGTGAGTGCTCCCAGTCCAAGGACCGAGTATGATATCTGACCGATAGTTGAGCAAGCACAGAGTCGCTTCACGTCAGTTTGAGCCATTGCGAGGAGAGCCCCATACACTATGGTTAGTAGTGCCAGCGCCATAATAGGTATGCTAAAAATTTTGAGATCATTATGGAGTGGTAAGATGAGGACTCGAACAATTACATAGGCTCCTACATTCGCATAAACTGCAAGCAACCCAGCTATGCATGTGGGATGTTCTGCGTGAACCCATGGCATCCAAACATGAAGAGGAAATATCGCCAGCTTTGTAGATACACCGAGAAGAATAAGTAATGCAATCCAAAAAGTCATTGGATTCCCGGCAAGAGTATGTAACTCCGAGATTGCAAAGGTGCCTATCTGAGAATAAACTAATACCGCCCCAAATAAGACGAATGTTCCACCAACAATACCCCATAGGAAACACATTACGGCAACTCTAAAGCGCTCTACATAACCAAAGAAACTCATTATGAAGTAAAGGGGGATAACCATTAATTCCATAAAAAGATATATTACTATGAGGTTTGTAGCAAAGCAAATACCGATGAAAGCTGCGGGAAAGAGGAGGTATAGCCAGAAAAACGTGGTAAAATACGCGAGTTGTATCTTTTCATCCTCTTCTCCATATATTACCTCTATTCTGTGTTCCACATAGTGTAATGAGTAAAACGCAAGGGCAGTGCAGATTATATTTATTATCAACGCAACCGGGATACTCAAACCATCAGCCAGGAGACCAAACGTCACGTAGGGCCCCCATACGTATTCCTCGCGAATCGGTGTACCCTGATAAACGCTGATGCCCGCTATGCAGATAAGAGCGGTAGTGTATAGTAGGGTTATACCCGGTACAAATCGTGCTTTTCTCCCTATTTTGCGTCTGGTTACAAGTATAAACAGGGCGGCTATAACGGGCACTACTACTGTTTGAAGGAGAATATAGGGTATCATCATTTCATCACCACCCCAAATAGTACAAATAAAAAAAGGAGTAGCATAGCAATAAGGATGTATATCAAATTATATGATAATTCTCTATCCTTGGCTTTTTTTATTGCGTTATATATTTTTTCGAAGTTAAGGAGCTCAGGAAGTCTCACGTGAAACGCATTATCTAACCGATTCTCGACAACTGTCTGTGACTTTGGATGGATAGCGCGAAAAAAACCAGCCACTCTCATTACATTCCGGTCAATGAAGCTTGTAAAGTCCATTAACGGTCCTTCACAGAACCTTATAACCCTCTTTCCCGGTATCCGGTAGAACCAATCTGTATCAAGCGTAATTGTTGGCGTGCCGTGAAGCATTGCTCTTAATAGCCAGAACGCTACAAATGTGAACAAAAGGAGCTGGCACATTGCTACCACATGCCCTGGTGCATAAGGAACGTAATCAACAGGATAA